>PKCQ01000454.1 GCA_002862265.1 Planctomycetaceae bacterium
AATTGCATCTATCTCGTCTCGATCTAGATTCATTGTCTTTCTCCGTGTGGCGAATCGGTGCTCCGCTGGCTGAACCATTCGCTTTGTTTATCGGTCACCCCACCGCGAAACTGCGCTTGCCGAATCTGCAATTAACGAAGAACCCGAAGAATCAACAAAGCCTAACAACCGCTCTACTCACGTGACCTGGCAAAGCAATTCCGTTGCTAAACAGGACTTGTGACAATCTCAACATGGCTTCATTCTGAATCTCCAGCGTAATTTACGCCTCGCAATCGCCATTAGAAATCGCGACTGCAACCAATCTGCTAGCGATGGAAGACATGTACTAGGGCAAGGTAGGTACTGATCGATTCCACTATCGGGTTTTGAAAAAATGACAACTGCTGCGTTGATGCGCAAGGCTCGTCAAAAGCACCAGGCTGGTGACCTCGATTCAGCCGGTCGAATGTACAGTGAAATTTTGAAAAAAACCCTGCGGATGCCGAAGCTTGGCACCTCGCTGGCGTGCTATCCCATCAGATGGGCCAAGGTACAAACTCGATCGCTTTCATGAAGCGAGCCATCGAGCTCAACGATCAGATTCCCGTCTACTATCTCAATCTTGCCACGAGCCTCATAGAGCAAAAAAAAGCATCTGAGGCAAAGCAAGTCATCGAACATGGTCTGCAGATTGACCCCAAGAGTGTTCTGGCCTGGAACGTACTCGGAGTAAGCCACCTGGAGTTAGCTAATTATCCCGCGGCAGAGGAAGCACTAAAGCGAGCGGCAGAGCTGAGCGATGGCTCCGCCGAACCTGCCTGCAATCTCTGTCAACTTTACTTTAAGACCGGTGATCTAGATGCATCACTTCGGTAGGGCAAAAAAGCACTTGAAATCGATCCTGACTATTACCAAGCCATCAACAACTTGGCATCCACATACCGCGGGCTACAGCGATTCGAAGAGGCGAAAGCGCACTTCGAGCGAGCAATTGTCCTGGCGGTAGGCAAAATCGACAACGACATGATGCTCTCGCTAAGAGTCAACCTGTGCGGCGTCCTTGCCTCCCTGGGACTCTTTGCCGATGCTGAAAAACTACTGATCGAGTCGCTGGAGCAAGACCCATGTCATGGTCGGTCATGGAATGCGCTCGGACAACTTTGCCTCGAGATGGGACGCCCGCACGAAGCAACGAAGTGCTTTCAAAAAGCAGTCGAAATCAACGCAGAAGATCGCGTCGCTGTAAGCAACTTACTGTACGGATTAAATGTTAATCTCAAGCTGGATCGGCAACAGCAATTAAAAACCCACGTCGCACTCACGAGTAGCCTACCGCGGCGTGCGAATCCAACCTTTCACAACAATCGTAACCACAATCGTAAACTTCGTATTGGTTACGTCTCGGCCGACTTTCGCAAACACGCTATGTACGGCTTTTTGACACCCATCTTGAAGCAACACGATCGCAGCCAGTTTGAAATATTTGGCTACTCGGAAGTACAGTGTCCAGATCAGACCACCGTCGAATACTCGAGACAGTGCGACGGATGGCTGAGCACGGTTGGCTTGCATGGCAGTCAGGTTCAGCAAGCGATCGAGAGCGATCAAATCGATATTCTTATCGACCTAACGGGCCACACAGCAGGTAATAGACTAGACATCTTCGCTTTGAAGTCCGCTCCGGTTCAGGTTTCGATGATCGGCTACTTGAATACCACTGGACTACCCGAGATGAATTACTACATCTCAGATGAAATCCGAGATCCTGCTGCTGAAGACCACTACTACACCGAAGAAGTTGTACGCTTGCCTAGCGGTGGTATAGCTTGGCTGCCCCCGAAAGAAGCGCCCGGTGTCGGACCTTCGCCTTGGATTGAGAATAATTTGATCACTTTTGGTTCAACACATCGTTTGAACAAAATGAACGATTACACTTTAAATCTGTGGTCGACCCTCTTGAAGCGTGTGCCAGATTTGCGCTTGCTGCTGTTCCGCAACGATTTTCTAGATAGCGAAGACACGCAGGCTCGAACCCTGACTCGTCTTCATGAAGCAGGCTTGCCTGAGGACCGAGTCTTCCTCGCCTGGGATACCCAACGCAAGTAATTACACGCCTACAATGCATTCGACATTCTGCTGGAGTGCATTCCCTGGGCCAGCGGGACGACAGCCCTAGAATCACTCTGGATGGGAGTGCCAATCCCAACGCTCTACGGCGATCGACCTTCCTGCAGACCGACAGCTTCTGCCCTCAATCGAGTCGGTATGAAAGAATTAGTCGCATACTCGGACGAAGAGTACGTCGACATCGTGGCGAAACTAGCTGCAGACCGGGAGCGAATCTCCGAACTACGAACTGTTTCGCGCGAGCGAATGCGAGAAACGATCTGTAACCCAGGTCAGTTCGTACAAGAACTCGAAGCGACCTATCGACAAATGTGGGAGCGTTGGTGCCATGGCGAGTGATTTCACATCTCAAGCGACGAGTTCCTCTTTCTCACCGGCAACTGGATTCAGCGGCGTTGAATTTCAAGAAGCCGCCGGTACGAGCCGCACCGACACGGGCTTACCCAAGCCTACGGTTCCGGCCTTTCCCGAAGCGAAGCATGTGGGCCGCCCAGTGGTGCTTGACCCGGATAACTTCATAAGGCGAGTGCAAGGAGTCGTTGATCGTTGCTGGCTGACTAATAATGGACCTGAAGTGCAGGAATTGGAACAAATAGTTGCATCACACCTCGGTGTTCGCCACTGCATCGCAACCTGCAACGGCACGGTCGCCTTATCACTCACCGCCCAGTGCCTGCAGCTCCAAGGCGAAATCATTGTTCCCTCCTTCACCTTCATTGCTACGCCTCACGCGTTTGCCAGTATCGGACTAACACCGCGTTTTGCGAACGTCGATCCTGCAACCGGCTGCATTGATGTTGAGAGCGTTCGCAGTATGATTGGCCCGGCAACCACGGCGATTGTGGGTGTTCACCTGTGGGGGCACACTTGCGAAGTCGAGAAGCTTCAGCAACTGTCCAACGATCATCAACTGAAACTGCTTTTCGACGCGTCCCATGCTTTCGGGACCACACGTAACGGATTGTACGTGGGTGGATTCGGCGAGGCGGAGACCTTTAGCTTTCATGCCACCAAATACATCAACGCCGCCGAAGGAGGAGCCGTAACAACCAACTCTGACGAACTAGCCGCAAGACTTCGAGCAGCAAGAAACTTCGGATTCACCGGTGTGGATCAAGTCGAGCATCTCGGTATTAATGCCAAGATGAATGAGCTATCAGCCGCGATGGGCAACGCCTCCTTGGATACCTACACCCGACGGCTCACCATCAACGAGCGTAACTTTAGAAGCTACCAACAGAACCTGGAAGGTATTGCTGGTCTAGAGCTGGTCAAGTTTCCGCAAGCCGAGGTAAATAATTATCAGTATGTCGTAGTCAAAATCGACTCCGCCAGTTTCGGTTGCGATCGTGATCAGCTGCTTTCCACTTTGGTACAACACAACATTCTAGCTCGCCTCTACTTCTACCCAGGATGTCACCGCGCTGAACCCTACACCTCGGCTTCGTGCTCTCCACTTCCGAATACAGATTCTCTTAGCAAACAAGTCCTCTCATTGCCCACCGGTCCCGATATCTGCGAAGAAGACGTAGTCAAGATATGCGAAGTCGTCCGCATATCACAGCGGATCTCTGCCAGCGAAAACCACCAAAGTGCGCCAGCTCCGTTTTCCTCTAAAGCACCACGTATTAGAACGCAGCATCACTTATCGTCGATCGAAGACTAAGCAAATGGCGCAGTCACCTTACTCATTACCGCCAAGCCTCCACAGATCGGCACAAACTACCGAATCGATCCATTGTGCTGGCCTGCAGAGCCGGTTGACCCACCGAGTTTTACTAACTGGCCGAAAACTCTGATGGTCGGGCGTGGCTTCGACAAAAGCTATCGATGCAATCATGTCAGATGACCATCGGTGACGAAGCAAGACATCGAATGCATAGTCTTGTACGTCACGCTGCGCGAAGAGCTCTTCCTTCGAAACGCTCCATCATGATTGCTCTTCGCGTCAAGTAGGCGTTATTTTGCGACGCTCATCCGCGCTCCATCTTTTTGGCTGAGTTTCGCACCCCTTCCCGAACTTACGTCCCAGCTGGAAACCCTCACCGGAATCTAGCGCATCCCGTGGAGAAGAACGATGCACCTGAAACGCATTAGTTCCCTAGCACTGGTCGTTGCAATATTTTTTGCAGCCAACCTCAATGCTCAAGAGGCAGCCTTAACCGAGACTGCCACCGCCGAACCACTACCGCTCACCACCTCGTCCTCGCAGATCGAGATTAAACCACCCTCTATCGCTCAGCAGCGAGCTCAGTACGAGGCTGACCAGCGCATGATGCGAATGGAATGGAACAAGTGGATCGGCTACAGCCCACTGCGTCCAAACATGAACGCGAGCTACTACTCAAATGGCTTCCAACGGTACTACATACCCTCGCGAGGCGTGTTTATTTCTGGATATCAGACTCGAACTTGGTACTGGTAGACCTAATAGACCGCTGCCCACCAATTCTGAAAACCATCCCCAAACAGCTGCGGGCCTCCGCAGCCGTTTTCTTTTTTGGTTTGAGTCATCAAGTGACTCTAGCTTGTACCCGATTTCTCAGTACCAGAGGAGTGTCTGGACACAGAGGATGGAACCTTTGAGTCTGCCGTTCCGTGCACAGAGAGCGACCGGGGGGCAGACAATTCTTTCGAACATTCTCCACCGAATCGATGGCATAACAGGATGTCCAGTGGCAACAGAAAAGTTACCGCATACTTCCATCGGGCAATCTGTTTGACGGAGGTAAACGAACTTTCTGCAACGTGGCCACCAGCCTCGGGGTGGTGTGTCGCGAGCTTGATGGCGATGGCCCCACTCAAAGAATACCCTTAAATCAAGATTTCCTCAGGAGCGATACTGCGATCAGACGTGAGATAGCTCCAGGCAACCTCCGCGTCTTGATGAACGCTGAATTCGGATGGAGTCATGCTTCCGAATGTCGCACTTCGTGGAAAAACGTCTTGCATCATCTCAATGGAAAAGGTGGTTCGAAGCTTCCGGCTTAATAGAACTTGAAGTTAAATGTTGTTGAAGTACGCGTTGGCTATCAAGTATACCTCGTACACTATCGTTAGCGCTACACTTCCAGATGGTCGCGCGAGTTCAGGTGCGCAGTGTAGTTCTTAGATCTTTTCGGTGTCTCTTCATCCAAGTGGGACGAGCTACAAAAGTGATGCAACCAAATCTATTTGTGCTAATCTAGGCCTTCCATATTCGAATTTTGTCCTACTGGTTTGAAGGAGTCCCGATGGATCAAGTGCTAAATATAGTTGGGCTAACCTTGATGGCTGGTGCTGCCATGCCTGTCGGCGCAGCATTGGCCTGTGCGGATTCGGTCTTTCCGAAATGGCTCAGCTCAGAAGTACGCCACGGAATCATGGCATTTGGTGGAGGCGCCCTAGTTTCCGCCGTGGCGCTGGTGTTGCTACCCAAAGGCTGTGAGGCACTGACGGTCATTCCCGCTGCTTTGTCATTTGCCGCTGGTGGAGTCGCGTTCATGGCACTTGACATGTGGCTTGCTTACACAAAGAGTCTGCTTACACAAAGAGTCTGCTTACACAAAGAGTCTGCTTACACAAAGAGTCCCGCCGGTCAACTCGCCGCCATGCTCTCAGACTTTGTTCCAGAAGCATTGGCATTAGGAGCCGCCTTTTCGACGGGTAGTTCTGTTGGCCCACTGCTTGCCGGACTAATCGCCATTCAGAATCTGCCTGAAGGATTCAATGCCTACCGGGAGATGACGGAGTCGGGTCGTATCAAGGGGCGGCCAGTCATCGTAGCCTTTTCTCTCATGGCTCTGCTCGGGCCTTTGTCTGGACTGCTCGGATTCTTCCTTCTGGGCCAGCTTCCCCATCTGCTCGGAGTCATCATGCTGTTCGCGAGCGGTGGCATCTTGTATGTCGTTTTCCAAGACATCGCGCCAGACGCAAGAGTGGAAAATCGCTGGACTCCCGCCTTGGGGGCCGTGGTAGGTTTTCTTCTCGGACTCGTGGGGAACATGCTTGTGGCCTAGGAATGCATATCGACGCTAGTTCTCGACCACTGTCTTCCCCGTAGCCTTTCCACTGGCCAATCGTTGGTAAGCCTTCCCAACGTCGGCGAGCGAGAAATGAACCTCGTCTCTTTCGTGCTGGCGGTCGATCGCTCGGGATCCAAAGGTCCCAGTTCGCGTTAGGATCGACGGCGACTATCGTAGGGCGTCTTCTTTCGCCTTAGTGTGCATGACCAGAATCGCTCGGCATTACTTTCAATTTCATGTTGCGGAACCGTACTTCTGTCTTACCGCCGCTATGGAGCTGGAAGGCGATGATGCCCCGGTGTGCACCTTTGGGATCGTCGAGATCGACGCAGGTTTTGCCATTGATCTTGGTCACGATTTTTTGGCCTTTGGCGATGATTTTATAACTATTCCACTCGCCGCCTCTCACGTGAGCCTCACCGGATTCTTTCCAAAGCAAATTACGACCGTGCTCCTCGTAGAGTTTGCCCCACCAGCCGATACCAATGTCAGCTTGGTAGCCACTGACTTCGCCATCCTTTGCCGTGCTGCGGAACTGGATTCCCGAGTTACCTTCGTTGCCGACCAGCTTCACTTCGAGCGTGAGATGAAAGTCCTCTGCAGACAGGTCACTGACGATCCACTCATTGCGTTTCAGTCCGTCTGTCCTTCCAACAAGCTCGCCGTTCTCGACCGACCATAACTCAGGATCGCCAGTCCAACCAGTTAGATCACGACCATTGAACAGACTGCGAGCATTCTCTCCGCTAGCTAGCATCGGTGTCTGCGATTTACCTTGCAGATACTGAATCAGCGAGCGGATTTCATCTGGAGTGAACTGCTTCAACTGATCGTCGGGCATCATCGATTGTGTGCCTTCTCGACGCTGCACAATCTCATCCTTTGGAAGAATGACCTTGTCATCAGAAGTCTGTAGTGTAATGCTGTTGTCATCCTCAGCTTTGAGAAGACCATTCACGACGCGACCGTTTTCCGTAAGCACGATTGTCGGCAAATATTCTTTGGCCATCACTGCACTCGGGTCCACGATATTGCTCATCAAGTAATCGATATTGGCACGGTTAGAGCCTGTCAAGTCTGGACCAATTTTATTTCCGACGCCGTACAGCACGTGGCACTTCTGGCAAGTCTTGGCAAAGATCGCACGGCCATGTTCTACGTCGGCAGGCGGAAGATCAGTAGAGGCAACGAGCTCTTTCATCTCTGCGATCAATTTCAACTTGTCTGCGGCGGACTCACGAGCGGTGCCCCAAACACTTTGCAGCAGCGTGTCGATCTCCCTACTCTTCAAGAACTGCAACTGACGAACCAAGTCCGCCGTCAAATCCGCACCAACAATATCCTTCTTCTCAATCGCCTTGAGCAAGGCAAGACCACTGGGGATTCGAGCACAGAGTGTTCCCAGCGCCATCCGGCGCTGATCGGGTGTGAACTCCGAGTAAGCCCCTAGCAAAGCAGGCGCTACCGCGGGATCGCTGTACTGAGCCAACCCGCGAATCGCAGCCTCTCGTAGCTCGCCTTTTTCCGATAGCAAACTTTGTAGTGTCCCAACCAAACCGGGATCGTTGGCATCGAGCAACGCTTTGAGAGCGACCATTCTCGCGTTCTTGTTACCTTGCGGATCAGCAATCTCGGCTCGCATGGCTGCGAGCGCGTTCTCCTCCCCGAAAGTTACGCCGAGCGCTGTAGCTTGCAAACGCACTTCGTTGTTTTCACTTCTAACAAGCCCTGCCGAAACCTGCGTCCAGCCCTCTGGAGCGTCAACTTTGCGGCGTCCCGAAAGTGCCGAGCGAATTGCATTGAGATAAGTGAGCTGCAGCTTTGGTGAATCCGCTTTCCCTAGACCACCGACCAACGCAGCTAACGAAGACTCTGCTCCCCCACTTCCAATCCGTCGCAACATAAATTCACGAAGCAAAGGAATGTTTTCCCCGGCTGACATTGCCAAGGCCAATGCTCTGCCAGTGTCTTCGTCCGCTAAGGGCTCTGCGGCGTACCAATACATCAGCGGCAAGTTATGATCGCCCGCGTCTTCCGAATGACTGGTCAAGGCTTCGACAAGAGCCCAGCGCTGAGAGAGCGGGAGCTTCTGCGCTGCCGAAGCCAAATACAATCGCGTGACGGGAGACTCATCGGATTGCGCCAGTTTGACCAACTGAGAAAGCAACGTTCGGCTATCGCCGGTCTCCAAAGCCAACTGGATCGCCCAACCACGAACGTAAGCACTCTTGTCGGCTAGCATGCCATCAATTTGTGATTTTTTGAGAGCACCCACAACATGCAAAGCCCAGGCAGCCCGAAGCCGCCGGGTATCGTCTGCATTCTCACTTAATACCTTGTTCAGGAATGTAATTGCGTCTTGATCGATCTGCTTAACCGCAGATCGCTCTTGCAAATTCCGCCGCGCGTGCCGCACATACCAATCATTAGCGTGCAAAGTCAGCGTAGCTAGCTCCAGATCTGACATCTTCGCTAGTTCGCCCACCGGTGCAGATGTCTTTGAGTTACCGTAACAGATCTTGTAGATACGTCCATTCGTTCGATCGTGAACTTCCGCCTCGCGACGATGGCATGCCTGCATATCGTACCAGTCGATCATCCATGCATTACCGTCCGGTCCGTAACGAAGATTCAGAATCTGCGAGGCCTTGTCTCCTGTCAGCAAGAAATCAGGACTGTGACTGCCGATATAGCCAGAACCGCTGTGCTTGAGCGTTTCCATATTCAACCGTTGCCCATGGATGTTGTTCATAAATAGTTTGTTTCGGAACTCCTGCGGCCACTTGTCTCCAAGGTAAATCATTGCACCGGCATGAGCATGCCCGCCACCTGCCGCATCGGACTTGCTGTTACCACTGTGGGGCGTCGCTCCGAGGTAGTGCAAGTGATCAGCGATCGTCGTGATATCGCGGTAAGTGTGCGGATTGAAGTGCCTTCCTCCTTGGCGTTGATATCTTGCGCCTTCGATGATGTGATAGAGGTGTGGGATCACACAGGCAGTAATGAAAGCTTGGCCGTGATCGTCAAAGTCCACGCCCCAAGGATTGCTCGTTCCATGAGCGAAAATATCGAACTCATGTCGTAGCGGATGATATCGCCAAACGGCGCAGTTCAGTGGAGTTCGCTGTTCGTCAGGAGTACCTGGCTTGCCAACTTTGGAGTGCGTGAACACTCCGTGGCATCCATACAGCCAGCCATCTGGCCCCCAAATGAACGCGTTCAATGTTTCATGCGTGTCTTGATAGCCCCAACCGTCGAGCAAGATCTCCGGTTCCGAATCAGGTACATCATCACCGTCGCGATCTGGAATGAACATGAAGTAGGGTGCTGCACCGACCCAAACGCCGCCAAAGCCAACTTCCAATCCACTGACAAGATTGAGTCCTTCGATGAATACCTTACGGCTATCTAAGCAGCCATTGCCATCGGTGTCTTCGAAGATGAGAATGCGATCGCGTCCTTTCTCACCCTTTGCACGAATCGGATATTCGTATGCCTCGGCAACCCAGACGCGTCCACGGTCATCGATTGCCATTGCGATAGGTTGTTGGATCTGCGGCTCCGTAGCGCCGACTTTGACTTGAAATCCTTCGGGCAACTTCATTGCGGACGCGGAGGGCCGAGAGTTTTCCTCACGGCTGATGCAGGGTGCACCCAGTAGCGAGCAGTCGCTGGCCCCGCCGAACCGCAGCCGCTGCATTGC
>PKCQ01000193.1 GCA_002862265.1 Planctomycetaceae bacterium
CCAGGCAGATCTTCGGCAGCTCCTCGTCCAACACATTGAAGTATCCCTTGTCCAGGTCGGTTGGATCCACCGGGACCGCCATGCACTTCCAGACCACCTTGGTTTTCTGCTCGTCGTAACACTTTGCGATGTAGAAGACCGGGATCACCGCCTGCACTGTGTCGCTTGAGTCGCAGCGGCGATGTTTTGTCGCATGCTTGACCAGTCGAGCCGCTCCAGTGCCACAAGTTGTTCTAAAGCTTGTTGCTGTTCGGCCTCGTCAGCAACCACTGGAGCCAGATCGACTTCATCGAATGGCTCGGTCGCAAGCCAGAGAGGCCGATCCAAGGGGCTTTGAATCTCAAGCTCTACTTCAATGTCCAAGCCAACATCGACCGGCGGATCCTCGGCTCTCGCGGCTGCCGCTGAAAGGATGTCTCGCAGCAGGTGGCTGAGCTGCTGGTGATGCCGAGTCGATCGAGCATCAAGTAGTCGCCGAAGTGTGTGGGACAGATGTTGGGTGGTACGTAGGATCTTCTCTGCTTCAGCGATCAAAGTCGGAACCATGTTGCGTAGTGAGCTCAGCTCAGACTCTTCGCTCGCTAAAGCCTCGATCGCATGCAGGCCGTCGATCAGCTCCTTGATGCGATCTTGGCTTTCCGGTGAATGCAACAGTTTCAAGAACTCAAAGAAACTCTGGCCCTGATCGCCCTGTTTCAGCATGTCTTCGCTATCGAGGGCGAACTGCAGGATGTCTCCACGTGAGTCAGCGGCTCCTAGGATCTTCTGCTGTACTTTGCGAGTGATGTCTTTGAAACGATCTTCAACAGCACGGAACTCGCTCTTGAGTTGGTGCAGGTGCTGACAAGCCATTGAGAATCGTTCGCGGACTTGAGTGGGCGACATTGCGGGTGCCTTGTCCAACCCACGGAGTTGCAGCATTTCGCGATCAATTTCATCCCGCTGCTGTTCCAGTTGCTGCAAGCGGATTTGAGGATCTTCGCTGACGCCGGAGGCTATGTTTCCCAGCAGTTCCAGAATGCTTCGCAGACGTGATTCGGTGCCGATGAAGCCTACTTCCTGAGCTGCTTTTTCAGCAAAGGCCAAGGCTTTTTCGAACTCGGCTGTCAGCTGATAATAGGGCTCGGATGCATCTTCTTCGATAAAGCGTTTCAGCCAACCGATAGAGCTAGAACACCAACTTGCCAGGTAAGTATCCGCCTTTTCTCGCGAGTCGAATTTGGCTTCACCGACGATCGCATCTTTGGAGAGATTGTCGAGGTAGGCGTCAAGCTCAACCGCCAACTCGGAGTGTGGCCGTGTTATTTTGCCAGCGACTTTGAATTGCTGGTTGAGAAAGTCCATGATCCAAAAGGCGTGCGGCGATCGCAACAGACGGACTGCTGGCGATGTCGCAAAGAACTTTTGCAAGGACTCGATGTGCATAGGGCTGGATAAATTGGGTCGCAAATAGGATCGGTTCCGTGACGTAGCTTACGTGCACCATCGTCACGGCAAAGCAAGAAGGCCCCTGCCTTTGGGTGGCGAGGCGTCAATTCATGCTTAACTGATTTGACGCATTTGTCCGCCTCAAAATCAAGTAAATTGCCGGAAAAGCAGCTCTGCCCGAGCATTTGAAGATCGCGTAACTGACGTTACCGCCAAGGTTTAACTTGATTGGGCCAATTGAGCAGGTCAAGCGGCACTCAGCCGGACAGTCACATGCTGGTAACAAACGACTGAAATTCGTTCTGATGCCAGCATTAACTCCACGCTGCAATAGGGTAAGTCCACAAGGTTTTCGGCCGTAGTGGATGAGGTAACGAATCCGGGAGCTCAGCTCCCCTCGCTCAAATGCGTTGCCAAAGCAAGCCGGCGTCGATGACAATATG
Source organism: Planctomycetaceae bacterium (assembly GCA_002862265.1). Classification (GTDB taxonomy): domain Bacteria; phylum Planctomycetota; class Planctomycetia; order Pirellulales; family Pirellulaceae; genus Aureliella. The sequence continues at coordinate 1,872 of PKCQ01000193.1, forward strand.
CGCCTGACGTTCAGGCTTATGCAGCGTTTGCTCGTTGAGGTTCTACGAAAACAGGTAACCTCAGAAAACACCATCGACGACCAAGAAAACTGAAGCGTCGGAGCGTACGCGAGGGACAAAACGGCGAGAAGTTTAGCTTATAACATTTCGCTCTTCAGCTTTTGACATTTCTAAGCTGGGCCAACAGCGTATCAGTGTGAAAACGGAAACTAACGTAACAACTAGACTCACCGTGAACGAGACCCACTGGCCGTACAGAAAATACCCAGTTCCGAACAGGAGGGAATAAGTCATGAAGGTCGCGGCAAGCATGGCGAGAATACCAGCGGTAATCGACTCGCCATCTTCGATAGCTGTTCCTTCTGCCGCCAACGCCTCTTGGACCGGCTTCCATCCTGGGCCTCCCGGTCGGATCTTTTGGAAAAAGTCTTTCAAGTCTTGCATGTCGGTGCTCGGCGAAAGAAAAGTAGCCAGTAACCAAGCTACCGTTGTCACCGAAACGCCGATCACTAGTTGCTGCCAATCCTCGAGCTTTTCCCAGCCCATTGCTGGATAGCCAAAGCGAAAAAACATCGCCACAGCGAATGAGACCACCATGCCTGCGATCTCGGTAAAAGCATTGATCCGCCACCAGAACCAACGAAGGATGTAGATCAGCCCTGTCCCCGCGCCGATCTGCAGGAGAATACTGAATCCCTCCATCGCGCTTTCTAGTGTAAGTGCCAGGGCACCGGACAAGACCATCAAACCTACCGTACATACTCGTCCTACGGTTACGAGTTCCTTCTCCGATGCTTCAGGCTTCAAAAAACGCCTGTAAAAATCATGTGCCAGGTAGGATGAGCCCCAGTTAAGTTGCGTAGAGATCGTTGACATGAATGCCGCCATCAAACTGGCAATGACAATTCCTAGTAAGCCTGATGGAAGGAAGGTCAGCATGGCTGGGTAAGCCAGATCGTCCTGGACGATATTCGGGTCGATATCTGGAAACGCAGCTCGTATCGTATCGAGGTCAGGAAAGACGACCAACGATGCAAAGGCTACGATAATCCACGGCCATGGACGAAGTGCGTAGTGCGCTACTTGAAACAGAAGCGTGGCTGTAGTCGCATCCTGTTCGCTGCGCGCTCCCAGCATCCTCTGAGCAACATAGCCGCCGCCACCCGGCTCTGCGCCGGGATACCAGCTGCTCCACCACTGCACCGCAAGCGGGATAATTAGCAGTGGGATAAGTGCATTCACGTCAGAAAAGTCCGGAAGCATACTGAGCTTGCTCGAAACATTCTCGTGAGCCAGTAGATTTGCAAAACCTCCGACTTCAGGCAGATCGCACACCACGGCGGCCGCAGCGACTGCACCGACCATCGCCATTACAAACTGAAAACAATCCGTCAGAATGACACCACGCAGGCCACCAATCAACGTGTAGGCAACCGTTACCGTGCCCGCGATCAATACGGTTTGCACCGGAGACCAGCCGAGTAAGATGCCACCAAGTTTGATTCCTGCTAGCGTCACATTTGCCATCACCAAGCAATTAAAAACGACACCTAGGTAGATTGCGCGAAAACCGCGAAGAAATCCAGCTGGCGCGCCGCTGTATCGAATCTCATAGAATTCCAAGTCCGTAAGAACTCCGCTACGTTTCCACAAACGAGCGTAGACGAAAACCGTGAGTAATCCGGTCAGGAGAAAGGCCCACCAAACCCAATTTCCACTCACGCCGTCCTTGCGAACAATGCCTGTTACCAGATTCGGTGTGTCAGCAGCAAATGTCGTTGCTACCATCGACAGCCCAAGCATCCACCAAGGCATCTTGCCGCCCGCAAGAAAGTACTCGGAAAAATTCTTACCAGCGCGCTGCGAGGCAATAATGCCGATCAAGGTAGAAACGACAAAGAACGCGATGATGATCGTGTAATCAAGTGAAGTTAATTTCATTACTCTTGCCGTTACATCTGCTTTCGCTCAAAGTCAAACCAACACAACCCGCCCACAAGTTTGCTTGCTTGACTGGGGAAGTAAAGCCGAACTGACGTCCTGAATTGACTTTTCACTCACCAGCCGAAGCGTGAGCGAGGCAACAAGGCATTCCTTGCCTCGGAGCAAGGTGACGCTTTCTACTTCCGCGATGGAATCGCGCCAGCATGTGAACAGGCTGCGGCCGCGACCTCGCAGGCCTTGCGCAGATTCGTTTCGCACGCTTCTCGATAAAGTTCACCCATAATAAATGCTGCAGTAAAGGCATCACCGGCGCCGACAGTGTCGACGATGTCTGTCGCAATGCCTGGTTGTTCGATGACGCCTTCTGAGGTGACCAAAACTGCTCCTTCGACCCCGCGTGTCATGACTACCTTCTCAAGATTGCCGTACGTGATCAAAGGACGCAGACTGTTTAACGTACTGCTGCTATCTGAAACTCCACAAGCAGAACAGGCCGCCACAATCTCTTCATCACTTAGCTTCAAGATACTCGCGAGCTGTATGGACTCGCGAATGGTTTTGGCATTGAAGAAGGGAGCTCTAAGATTGATGTCGACCACACATATAATCCCCCTAGCGGCAGCCATATTAATCGCTTGGCGAATCGTCTGACGCGCCAACTCACTGCGTTGTCCCAATGTGCCAAAGCAGATTGCGTCGGCAGCGGCCAGGTAGTTGGCAATGTCTTCATTCCATTCGAGCTGATCCCAGGCTGAACGTTCGTGAATCGTAAATGTCGGCTTGCCTTCGGCATTCAGCTCGATTCCAACCGTTCCAGTCGGTGCATCAGGGATCCCTTGTACGAGACTGACGTCGATGCCGTATTCAGCGAGGATTTCAATCGCATCATGCCCCCGTTTGTCGTTGCCTACCGCGCTTATCATCGCAACCTCTGCACCTTGCAACGCGGCATGGCAAGCGAAGTTGGCGGGAGCACCACCGAAGCGCTCGCCGTCAGGAAACAAGTCCCAGAGAACTTCGCCTATTGATATAATTTTGGGTCTGAACATAGACGGCGCTTCCTCTACTGATCCAAGGAACGCAGCATATCGGATCAAAAGCGGTTGTACTACACTCTCTCGCTAGGAGTTCGAGATTGAAGTTTGTGACTTCATCGCAATCCAAGAGTGAACGAGCATAGTCAACTGTGTAGCCTCGCTCACGCGTCGGATTATGAAACGAGATCGCAGATGCAGATGCTCCTCTAATTCAAACCATTCTCACTTGCCCCTATGATTCAATCCAACCAAGATGATTCAGGTGCTGTCGCCTTTGAGCAAGTTGCTGCAGGGGTGTATCGCCGTGCCGATCCAGAGACGATTTGGGAGGCTTTGCGATACGCGGTCCAAACCGAGCTGATGGTCAAGAACCCAACCATCATGATTCTGTTTATTCGTATTGCCGAAATCTACTTGGCCGTTCAAGAGGACTTAGCACAACGACGCTCAACCGCGGAAGAAAAAGAAGCAGCTGCGATCAAGCTGATTCTCGAACCGCCCGCTCAGCTAAGTGATGCGGCCTACCTTCCCGATTCGATTGAGTCTCCAGGAGAAATGGATTTGTGCTGGGGCGAATTCCTTGTCACGGGCAAGACCGAAATTGTCGTTCGCGTAATCGAGGTGCTTGATCGCGAGGACTTGACTCGACAGTTCATTCAAGAACAACTCCAGTCCTCAGACGCTGATTCGCTCTCGCTCGACGACTCGGAACGCACCGCCTTAGCTCAAGCTGGCATCACGCTAGGATTGGAGGCAGACGAAGGGCCAGACGTAATCCTTTCTAAAGGCGACATCGATATTCTGCTGTGGTTTGGTGTTAAAAATGGCAATGAGACCTGTAGCAGGATCATAAAATCCTTGCCAGAACCGAAAGCAATTCACGTCGCCAATAAAGGAGCCGCAATCTGGTCATTACAAGCCAACGCGCAGCAACACGGTGCCATTCGCTTACTCTGTGAAGAGGAGTCAGCTCGCTCAGGAGGATTCGGTCGACTACTGATCAGGCCGAACTGACGAGCCGAAGAATTAAGTTACTGTGCAGTTTTTGATTCCTCGGCGCCGAGGCAGAACAAGTTCTCCTCACCGCGAATCAAAATGCGATTCCCATCGGGTACAGGGGATCCGATAACGGGTTGCCCAAAATCAGTTTCCGACAGCAACTGAAAGCGATCCCCGACGACACTGGCCACAAATACTCTGCCATCTTCGCGTGGAGCGTACAACACGTCCGATGCAATCAGCGGAGATGCGTAGAATGCTGCACGATTTCTGGGGAACCGATCGGACCAAACCGTCTTGCCAGTCGCGGGATCAATACACTCGACTTCGCCTTTGTCTCGCACCAAGTAGACGCATCCTTTGTGAGCAACTGGCGAAGGAACAAAGGAGCTGATATCGTCTCGCTGCCAGACGTGATTGGTTTCCGTTACATCGCCACTTCCTGTTAGAAGAACCCCAAACATGCGTGGTATCCCACGATCATTGCGTCCGAAGCAGATCACTGCCATGTCGTCTACGATCACCGGGTTCGCAATAGCTGGCCACAGTTTGTTCGCTTCAGGATTAAACCCTCCGCAGCTCCAAACCACTGAGCCATTGGCCGCATCATGCATAGTCAAATGCTCCGAGCCCCAGACCAGGATGACTTCACGACCATTATGCTGCATGACGATCGGGGTCGTATAGCACTGATCCGATTCCTGCGGCACTTTGTAGTTGCGAGCAACCTTCCAAGCCAGCTTGCCGCTTTTCTTGTCGAACGCAGCCAGCCAAGAATCACCGGTATGCATCCGTGCCATGATGACGTGATCTTTTGTCAGTACCGGCGAGGTACCGTGGTCCCAGTAGCGATTGTCTGGTCCGAAACGCTCCACCAAGTCCGTCTGCCAGCGGTTCGTTCCTTCTAGATTGACTGCCGCCAGCGTGCCGCTCTTAAAGTAGACGAACACGCCCGATCCATCCGTGATTGGCGACGCATTACATCCTGATCCGTTGCGGTGTTTCCCTTTGATCTCTTTCTCAAAAACAGCCTGCCACCGTGCCGCACCAGACTTGTCGAACGCGAGCACGGCGTCCTTCCCATCGACAGGAGCCGTGACCAAGATTTGATCTTTCCAAACGATCGGAGTGGAACAGCCCTTGCCTGGTAAGTCAGCCTTCCAGACCGTGGCGGCCTCATTCAAGGTGATAGGAAACTCGCCCGAAGCAACGCTGCCGTTATCATCTGCACCGCGCCAACTCGGCCAATCCGCGTGGGCCGAACTGGAGAGCAAAAACACAGCCAGGATCCGAGCGCCGAATTTGTGGAGTGGTTTCATTTGTTATTCATCAAGCTAGGAAAGCAGAACACATTGGCCATTTGAGCCCCGGTTGATGAGCCGCTTGGGCTTCGGATGACAAACAGCATAGTCGCATCGGTTCGGAAGTAACATATGCCGTACGAAAGCGCCATCTTTCGAATCGTGAGCTTTGAAAACTATGATCACGAACTCCCTCTGGTCAAACCAAGGGTGCTATCCAACGCGTGGCAGTAGCTAACTTGTTAAATGACGAGGGCCGGTTCCTAAATTCATTACTCGCGACGATGTTTCCACAAACGCTGACCAAACAAACGCCGCCTCAGCGCGATTCGATACAAAGCAATTGCTTGATGGTGCGGGCGTAAAGCCGACCGTTGTCATAGCTCAGACTGGCTCGAGTCCATGTGGAGCCTGCCGGCCCCAAGTCATTGATCCCAAGAATTGCCTTCTCGTCCAGCTTCTCCGCATTCCACTGGATGCAGTAAACCGTGCCGGCCATGGTTGGCAGATAGAGATGATCACCGACAACGACATCACGATTGAGAAGCTGCAAGCCAGCAACCGCGGGCAGGATTATCGGCGGCCTCTCGGTAACGCTTCGTTTGTATTCTCTATCTTCAAGCGGAGCAGCATTATAGGCATACGAGATTTACGATATAAAAGTGAATGTTCAATCACGAGGCGTCCGAGTCAAATTTACGTCATCGCATTAGCCAGAATGAACTACGCACCTGATAGTCGTCTCGTAGGCAACAGAAGTTGTGGGGAGAGGCCCAATGTCCGATAGCAAAGAGCACCAGGGAACTACCGGTGCAAAGTATTTAAATCCAATACTCCCACCGGATCTCGAGGTGCACGACGTTCCAATTGTGCTTGCAAACGATGCTACGCTCAAGGATGTTGGTTGCCTTGTACGAAACCCCGAAGATTTCACGATCGAAAACGATCGATTCGAAATAGTACCTTGGCCGCAACCTGGATGGCGTTCCCTTGACCCCGGTACTGGCGTTGAGGGCGGCACGACAGAAGGCGAGTTTCAATTGTCTTGGGAAAACGGCCTCCTGATCGGGGAAAATTCGGCATTATCCACGAGCGCAAATAAGTACGTGCTGGCCTTCGAATCACTTCCAGTCAAGGGCTCCGGTCCGGGAGAGACCGGTAGCCACGTGTTCGTGTGGTATTCAGACTACCATCCAGATGTCGGCCAGTTAAACGAGCTTTTTCAAGATGTTGAGTCTAGGATCCAGCATCTACTTGCAGGAAAGATTGGGCCGTCGCATCTAATGTCAGAATTGCTGACACTCATTGAGTTGGCGAATTCGGCAATCGTGATCTTTGAACACTACACCCCTGCTAATGGCGGAATGCCAGAACAGTTTGTAGCAACGATGAGGTCTAGCGGGTTCAAGGTCAACAACGATGTTGGTCGAGTCTCGCTTCCCGACAAACTCCACAATGCGAGTGGAGAAGTACTTGAGCTTTGGCTTACCGAGCAAAGCGAATGCATCGAAGTTTTCGAACTGATTCGACTCATTCCATTCAGTGCCAGAGCTAGACTGGAACGCCAAAGTGACAACCAAGAGAGCGGCTCAAAACCCTCCGGTCTAATTATTCCAGATCCTGTTGTCGCTAAGCCAGTCCTTGAAAGCGAACATCGGAGTCAGCAACAGCAAGCCGCCCGCCGTTGATGAGGTGAACGGCTTCCTCCAACCTTGCTTTGAGAGCTTGGGCCTTCTTTCCATCCTGAGTCTTCAGCGATCGCTTGTATTTGTTGCCGCCGAATCGAAACAGGATGTAATAAGTGCCGCTGGAAATTCGTTGCAGAGATGCCATGGGAGCCTCGTTGGTTTGGAGCCCTGAAGGTAGCTGGGAATTGACGATGCAACGACCAACGTGAAACCAACGCGGATACAACGATGCCACCAAAATGCCACCACTTTGATGGTGGCACGAAAAAAGGACTTAGAGCTGAATCGCTCTAAGTCCTTTGCTCATAAGAGAGTAGGGCTGACAGGAATCGAACCTGCACTCCTCTCGGAACTAGAACCTAAATCTAGCGCGTCTGCCAGTTCCGCCACAGCCCCGTTTACTGGAGTGCAAAGTTTAGTCGATCCGACCACATGAGCACAATGCTTGATTTGATAGATCTCGAAACGTCCGATCTAGTTCACAGAAACAAGCGTTTTACTCGAAAATGTATGCTCTGAAGGAGGCTACTTGCCATGCGAAACGCTGAAGGAATGCTTGTAGCGATACCGACGCGACGGGTTCGAGTGGGAGGCTTACTACCGTATCGGTAAGTGGTGCTGATTCCGAGCGTAGATTCGTCTTGCTCAGGAACGAAAGCGAAGCCAGGGTAGCGACAATCGGTATGCAGACATGCCACAAGTTCATTCGTTGCCCAGGCCGCTTGCGATTGCACGCAGACGGTAGTTGGTCATTGCGTAAATCGATGGCATGTACAATGGCGGGCTCAGCAGCTTTGGGCGTGTGTTCTGAGATTCAGCTGAGACAGGGATTTAGGGAGCAAACTGGCATGCGTGAGCTGGCGATTGCGGGTGTTTGGGTTTTTGTGGGACAATCGCTGGCATTGGCTCAGGAAGAGCGAATTCGGTTGACAGATTCGACCGAGTTTGTCTTTGCTT
>PKCQ01000154.1 GCA_002862265.1 Planctomycetaceae bacterium
CATTCTATCGTAGGCACTATTTAGTACACTTGCTAAATCACCAGCTGATTTTATCCCTGTAGCTAAATCCTTATCAAGGGATAACACTGGCTCTAGGTCCTCGTCTCCACAAGAAACAATAATTGTCGTTGCAAAGAATAATAGTAAATATTTTTTTAAATTTTTCATATTATTAAAATTTTAAGTTTAATCCAACAGAGATTGACTTCAATGGTGGTGTGTATATTTCCCAAGAACCTGCAGATCTAATTTCAGGATCTACCAGTAGGTCTGGGTCTTTTGTCCAAGTAAATAAATTTACTCCTCTAACACTGAATCCAACATTATCAAATCCAAGTCTATCAGTAATACTTTTTGGTAAACTGTAACCAACTGCTAAATCTCTTAGTCTTACGAAATCACCGTCATTTAAAAACCTAGTTGTAGTTCCAGAACCTGTATTAGAAGTACTAGTACTCCACCTCATTCTTGGAACATCAGTGATGTCTCCAGGGTTTTGCCATCTGTTCATTAATTTTTGAGAACCTTGATAGTATCTTGTTGAAAGTAAATTTGTTGCTTCTGAATACCAGTTCCATCTTTCAAAGACTTTATGTCCTCCTGCAAAATATAGGTTTCCATCAATATAGAAATTTTTATAAGTTAATCTAGTTCCTAGTCCACCCGAGTATTTTGGCATTCTGTCTCCTTGAAAAGCTTGTGATGCGTCAAGCTTATGCAGGGCTTCTCTGGACTAAACAGTTCTATCACTACGTCGTAAACGCTTGGCTCGAGGGCGACGACAACTATCGGATTAACACGGATCAACGTCGCCTCGGCCGGAACCACGACTGGCAGCACTTGTTCAATCGCGACGTGATTAGCATGCCCGACAAGTGGGAGTATCCCTGGTACGCCGCTTGGGATCTTGCCTTTCACATGATACCTATGGCAGAGGTCGACCCAAACTTCGCCAAAGACCAACTGATTCTGTTCCTGCGAGAATGGTACATGCATCCCAGCGGTGCCATCCCAGCCTACGAATGGGCGCTAAGTGACGTAAACCCTCCGGTGCACGCTTGGGCCTGCTGGAACATCTACCAAATGGGCCAGAAGGCGGGCTACGAAGACAAAGATTTTCTTGCGAGAGCGTTTCAGAAGCTGCTTCTCAATTTCACTTGGTGGGTCAACCGCAAGGACCCTGAAGGCAATCACATCTTCAGTGGCGGCTTCCTGGGCTTGGACAACATTGGAGTCTTTGATCGCAGCAAACCGCTGCCGACAGGCGGCGCCTTGAATCAGGCGGATGCTACGGCATGGATGGCGTTCTTCTGTGGTGTCATGCTAGATATTGCCCTCGAACTTGCACCTGGACGCGGGGCTTATGCCGACATGGCCAGCAAGTTTTTCGAGCACTACGTGTCGATCGCCGATGCCACGAACGCTTTGCACAATACCGGCTTGTGGGACGACCAAGATGGCTTTTACTATGATCATCTCGCCAAAGACGGCGAAAGCATTCCGCTGCGAGTCCGTTCACTGGTCGGGCTAATTCCACTTTGCACGCCCGTCATTTTGGACGAAGCGAAGATCGCGAACTTACCTGGATTCCTAAAACGCACCGAATGGTTCCTGCAGAATCGGCAAGACATGTCAAAGCACATGAACTACATGACTCGCGATTGCGAAGAAGGGCAGGAGCATGGCATGCGTTTACTAGCCCTTCCGAGTACGGAACGATTGCTACGATTGCTTGAAGTCATGTTGGACGAAAACGAGTTCTTGTCTCCGTACGGCATCCGATCTATGTCCGCCAAGCATGAGCACGAGCCCTATGTTTTCGAATGGGGCGGGGAACGTGAAGAAGTAAAGTATGTGCCTGGTGAGAGTGACACTTGGATGTTCGGGGGGAACAGCAATTGGCGTGGCCCCATCTGGTTCCCGCTCAACTATCTGATCATCGAATCGCTACGCAAGTACCACAGCTTCTATGGCGATAGCTTGCAGGTTGAATGCCCAACGGGTTCCCGTAACAAAATGAATCTAGCCGAAGTTGCTACCGAAATCGAACGCCGGCTGAGCCAAATCTTCTTGGCGGATGAAAGTGGTAGACGTCCTTGCCATGGTACAGAGGGCCGTTATGCAGAACACGACAACTGGAAAGACCTCGTATTGTTCTACGAATATTTTCACGGCGACAATGCTCGTGGACTCGGTGCGAGTCACCAGACCGGCTGGACCGCGCTCGTCGCCACTATGCTCCAAAACCAAGCCGCAAAATAGTCAGAAAGTGGCATAGGCTTCCAGCCTGTGGTGAGTCGAGTCCACAGGCTGGAAGCGTTGGAAGCCATGCCCCACGTTGGGTTTCCGCTCTTGCTTTGATCTGCCCCGCTTCTGAAGGATGCGTGTTTTCGGATACAATGTTGTCCCGAAAGCCTGAATCATCTTGTGCTCCCTTCAACAGGAAAGCTGCGATGCGCGCATCATTGCGTCTCCCACTTGTATCTGCCTTTACTATTCTATGCATCAGCTCTATTTTGCGTGCCGACGATTGGCCGCAATGGATGGGCCCGAATCGAGACGGCGTCTATGCCGAAACCGGACTCGTCGATTCTATCCCAGAGTCAGGCTTGAAAGAACTCTGGCGTGTGCCTGTTGGCAAAGGCTACTCTGGACCAGCTGTCGCGAATGGTCGAGTTTACGTCACGGACTACATCGTCGAATCGGGCGAGATAAAAAACAATCCAAGTGCACGGTACGAGCTCACTGGCCAAGAACGTATTCTTTGTTTGAATGCCAAGACCGGTGAGCAAATATGGAAGCACGATTATCCTCGAGCCTACGACCTCTCGTACCCAAGCGGTCCTCGAGCCACGCCGACGGTTGACGGTGACAAAGTTTATGTGCTTGGCGCAGAAGGTGATTTGCTTTGCCTGCAAGCGGACAGTGGCGATGTCGTTTGGCAAATGCAGCTGAAGGAAGTATACGACACCGAGTCTCCTCTCTGGGGATTCTCCTCACATCTGCTCGTCGAAGGCGATTTGCTCTACACACTTGCCGGCGGCGAAGGCAGCGCAGTGGTGGCACTGAACAAGAATACAGGTAAAGAAGTCTGGCGAGCCATGACCACGTCGGATGTGGGTTACTGTCCTCCGATCATTTACAACATTGGTGGTCGCGATCAGCTAATCATATGGCACTCGGAAGCCGTCAATGGATTGAATCCGGCGACCGGAGAAGTCATTTGGACTTATCCTCTAAAGCCGAAGTATGGAATGTCTATCGCCGCTCCACAGCTTCGTGACAACCATTTGTTCGTATGCGGCATTGGTGAAACCAGTGCGATGCTGCGAATGGGCAAAGACGGGAAGCCCATTGATTCAGCCTGGCGTGGCAAGCCGAAGGTGGGTGTTTACTCAGGCAATGCGACAGCTCTTTTCCAAGAAGATGCAATCTACGGTTCGGATTGCGGCTCGGGCATGTTCATTGCTGTAAATCCCAAGACTGGCGAGCGTTACTGGCAAGACTTTGCTCTGACAACCAGCGGAACACGCAGAGCTGGACATGGCACCGCGTTCCTAGTTCGAAACGGTAAGTATCACTGGCTGTTCGCTGAAACAGGCGACCTGATCTTGGCCAAGCTTAGCCCCGAAAAGTTTGAAGAACGAGGGCGGATGCGTATCCTGGAGCCGACGAACGAGTGCTTTGGGCGAGAAGTCGTCTGGTCACACCCAGCCTTCGCTCAAAAATGTGTCTTTGCTCGAAACGACAAAGAACTAGTTTGCATCAGCCTCGCCGCAGATTAGAAACGGACTTCGCCAATAATGCTGGAACTCTCCAATTATGCGCTTGTCGACACTTCCAAGCTCATCACGCCTTGTGTGCTGGTTTATCCAGATCTCATTCGCCAGAACCTTGAAGCCTCTTTGCAGATCGCGGGTGATGTGAGTCGTTTGCGGCCGCACGTGAAGACGCATAAGACGCCGCAAATTGTGCGGATGCAACTTGAGCTTGGAATCACCAAGCACAAGTGCGCGACGCTTTGCGAAGCCAAAATGTTGGCAGAGCAATCCGTGGGTGAGATTTTGGTCGCCTACCCGCAAGTCGGTCCAGCCATAGCCAAGTTTTGCAGTTTGGTAAGTGAATTTCCTGCTGTTAAATTCGCGACAATCGTCGACGACATGGGCTGTGCGAAGCAACTTGGCGAATGCTTGGCTTCCAACGATCTCCAAGCCGATGTCTATGTGGACATTGATAACGGTATGCACCGTACGGGCATTCCGGCTGGCGAAGGCGCGAAAGCGATCTTTGAGCTGCTCTGTGACCATCCGAGGATGCACGCAGCGGGATTGCACGTTTACGATGGTCAAAATCATCAGCCAAGTTTGACTGAACGACAGGAATCGGTGTCCGAGTTGTTGAAGCCAATCCTGGAAATGGTGGAGCAGCTGAAGGCATCCGGGCGCGACGTTCCGAAGTTGATCTGCGGCGGCACGCCAACCTTCGGAGTTTTCGCTGGGCTGGACTTGCAGCTTGAAGGAACGGAAATCGAATGCTCGCCAGGAACGTGTGTGCTCTCCGACTTCAACTACGGTCGTGACTATCCGGATCTTACTGGGATTCAGCACGCCGCCGTTGTGATGACTCGAGTGATTTCCAAGCAGCTGGGATCTGGCCAGTTCACTTGCGATCTTGGCAACAAAGCGATCGCAGCTGACCCCCCTGCAGGAAGTCGTTGCCACTTCTTGGGCTTGCCCAATGCCGTGGAGGTCAAGCAAAACGAGGAGCACTTAATTGTTCGCTGCGACAATGCAGATGAATTCCAAGTGGGTGACGTGCTCTATGCCATCCCAGCGCACATCTGTCCCACCATGGCTCTACACCAATACGTCCACGTCATCCGCGAAGGTAAGCACCAAGATACTTGGGAAGTATCGGCAAGAGATCGAATCTATCAGTAGCGACGACCTTTCTCGACGGGTGAGCCAGCAAAATCTGCTTCCGAAGGCCAGGGTTTTGTGAAGAAAGCATGAAGCTGACGATCCAGCAATGCCTCGAACTCGAGGATGGCGAAACTCAGTTATCTCTGCTGCTTCCTTGACGACGCGCAGGTATTTTTTTCTGCCGGAATTGCTGCACGGTCGCTAACGCCGCGGCCCGAACGCCTAAAAGAGCATTCGCCACGAAAATTGAGTTATGTTGCGCCCCTCCATAGTGCTCGGCTCCTTGCTTCTGATCGTCGCATTTTGTGGGCAGGCGGCATTCCGTTCCGGTCCGTTTCGTGGGGGGGAATTCAAGACGCGCTCCACCTCTCGCAAGCTGAACTCCATCAACTGGAAGGCAGTCGCGACAACGGCCTTACCAAACTGCCTTCCACGGTTAGGCAGGCCGTCGCATTATTAAAGACAAAGTGTGTTCGCTGTCACAATCCGCGTGAGCACTCTGGCAGCTTAGACCTGACGACGCATGAGAGTCTTTTGGCTGGTGGGGATTCCGGTAGAGCGTTTGAAGCCGACAATCCGAAAGCGAGCCTGCTGTTTAAACGAATTGTTGATACTGAATCACCGATGCCGCCCGAGGGCGAGGGTGATGCTCTTATTGCATCAGAGCTGCAGGTCATTCAGGACTGGCTTGCTGGCGGAGCACTCTTTCCAAGCGATCGAGACCATTGGGCGTTCCTGCAGGAACCACAGGGGGCACCGTACCCAGCCAACACGAGTATTGATTCATTGCTTAGCAAGATCAGGGCCGAGCAAGGCTTGGCAGCCGGGAATGTCGCCACGACAGCAGGTCGTAGGCAACTCATCCAACGTCTGTTCCTAGACCTCACAGGCCTACCCCCCTCGGCTGCAGACTTGGAACGCCATTTTTCATCGAAGAGTTCCCGGTGGTATTCTGAGTTGGTCGATGAGCTGTTAGCAAGCCCACGTTACGGAGTTCGTTGGGCCCAATTGTGGCTCGATCTCGCACGCTATGCTGACAGTGATGGCTTTGAGAAAGATTTGGTGCGCCCCGACGCGTGGCGTTACCGTCAGTGGGTGGTAGATGTTCTAAACCAGGATCTGCCATTCGATAATTTCAGCAAATGGCAGATCGCAGGTGACTGCTTCTCAGATCCCACTCTTAGCCAGCAACTTGCAACTGGCTTTCTACGTTGTGCTCCGGCCAACCGCGAAGGAGGCACTGATCCCCAGAAGAATGATTTTGAACGGGACGTAGATCGTCTCAACTCGATTGGCTCGATCTGGCTCGGAATCAGCCTCGAATGCGCCCAGTGTCATGATCACCCATTTGAACCCGTATCTCAGCGTGAATATTTTCAGCTGCTTTCCTTCGTCGAAGATTGTGAAAATGAAACCATTTTTGCGCCGAGCAACGTGGGTGTCTCGGAGCCCAAGCAGCGATCGGAATATCGTGCAAAGCGCGAAGCGTTCGTTGAACAATGGAATCTGGCTGAGTTACAAGCAGATTGGGAAGAAAAACTCCGCTACGCGAGCTCCCACTACGGCGAGGATAACGGCTGGGACAACCAGTGGCTGAGACTGCAGATCTACATCGACAATGCGCACGCTATTCTGTTTTGCGATCCCAGCGAACGGACCATCCTCGAGCAGGATCAATTGCTCGAGTTTTTCATCGAGGAATCGGACGATGCGTATCCTCACTCCAAACATGCGACGTGGGAGCTCGACAAGGCACTGAAGGCCTTTGACGCTATGCAGGCAGAATTTGATTTCGAAAAAAGTATGGTGACTCGGCCCAGTCAGCACCGAGCGCCGACTTTTATTCGTGCTCGCGGGGATTTTTACCAGCCCTCAGTTGAAGTGCAGGCAGGTTTTCCAGAAGCCTTTGGGCGTTCAGCCCCCGAAAACGCGTCGCGAGAAGCATTGGCAAGCTGGTTGTTTGAGGATTGCCAATTGTTGACGGCTCGAGTCGCAGTGCACCGAGTGTGGCGAGAGTTGTTTGGTCAGGGTTTTGTTGCTGATGGAGCAGACTTTGGCGTGCAATCAGGTGCTCCAGTCTTACTAGAAGTCCTGGACTTCGTCGCTTCTAAGTGGAGCCAACAAGGCTGGAGCTTGAAAGACCTTATCCGCATGATTGTCCATTCGAAGGCTTATCAGCAAGACTCTGTTGTCGCCCCCAACCTGATAGAACTAGATCCCACCAACCTATTCTTTACCCGACAAACGCGAATGCGACTCGGTGGAGAACAATTAAGAGATCGCGTCTTGTTCGTGGGGGGCATGCTGAATGAGGTGGGCGGGCGGAGTTTTTTTCCGTCGCAACCCTTTGGCTTCGACAAACTTTCGTTCAATCCCACCGACTTCTGGATGACTTCACGAGGTGAGGAACAGTACCGCAGGAGTCTTTACATTCATCGCCAGCGTTCAGCCCTGTTTCCTTTTTTGGATTTGTCTGGTAGTCCTGCGGGCAACGCACCCTGCACGTTTCGCCGAGTTACGGCATCGCCACTACAATCATTGGCTCTGCTGAACGAGGAGCTAGTACTCAAGTCGGCGCGGGCATTGGCTCAGCAAATATGCCAGGAGGAAAAAACTTTAGATGCACGTCTCCATTTGATGTGGCGTAGCGTGTTCTGCGACGTGCCCTCTGATCAAGAGATGCATCTGAGCAGGCAATTCTTGTCTGAACAAGAGGCAGCATTTGCAAGGGATCCAACATCCGTCTTTCAGTTAACACACAAGCGTGGCCCAGCCGACTTGGCATCATGGACGCTGCTTGCACGAAGCTTGATGAATACAGATCGATTTCAAAGACGAGAATGATGAAAGATGAACGAACTCGATCGTAGAAAGTGGATGAATCGCGCAGTCGCAGCTGGTGGACTTGGTCTGGCCGGGACGGCATGGTGGCTCAGTAATAGCCAGCGTGAGCAGCCAACCGTTCAGGTTAGCGTTCCAGGACTTCCAGAAAGAAGACCAGAGCCCCATTTTGCGCCGCGGGCCAAGAATGTCATATGATTGTTTATGGCTGGCGCACCGAGTCAAGTTGATCTGTTGGATCCCAAACCGAGACTCCGTGAGCTCAATGGGAAAACCGTGTCGCTTGAGGGCCAGTCGCCAGTCAGTGCTCTAGAGCCGACTTCTTACTTCTGGCCGAGTCCCTACAAGTTCGCTCCTGGTGGACAAAGCGGAATCGAAGTCAGTGACCTTCTGCCTCACACGCGAGAAGTCGTCGATGAGTTGTGCGTCGTCCGATCCATGGTGACCGACACCTCGAACCATCATCCTGGCCAACACATGTGGATGACCGGAGTCACGCGATACGGACATCCTGCTTTAGGAGCCTGGGTGTCTTATGGTCTTGGTAGTGCCAACGAAGAGTTGCCGGGCTACATCGTACTGAGTTCAGGGCAAGGAACGGCGGCAGGTGCGAGCAACTGGTCTAGTGGCTTTATGCCCTCTCGATACCAAGGCGTCCCGCTGCGGAGCACTGGCGAGCCCATCCTGTATTTGAAGGCTCCACGGGGAATCGATGGACGGATGCAGCGAGAATCAATGGAGCTGATTTCGCAGCTAAATGCGGAGCACTATCGGAATACTAACGACCTGACGGTGCTCGAAAGCATGCAGGCCTATGAAGCCGCTTTCCGGTTGCAGTCTAGTGCTCCTGAACTGTTGGATCTCTCCGATGAGTCCTCCGGCACCCTGGATGCTTACGGAATCAGCACGGGAACGGGTGGTTTTGCGATGAACTGCCTACTGGCGCGGCGTTTGGTCGAGAAAGGTGTTCGCTTTGTGCAACTCAACCACTCAAGCTGGGACGCGCACAAAGAAATATGTGACAACCATGAAGGACACTGCAAAGCCATTGACCAGCCAATTGCTGCCCTTATCGACGATCTACGTCAGCGCGGTTTGTTGGAAGAAACACTGGTTGTTTGGGGAGGCGAGTTTGGACGGACTCCTACGGCGGAACACCGCCGCAAGGAGAGCATGCAAAATATTGGTCGAGATCATCAAGCGCGTGGCTTCACCATTTGGATGGCTGGCGGTGGAATCAAGTCGGGGCATGTTCATGGGGCCACCGACGAGGCTTGTTTGGACGTAGCAGAACAACCGGTGCACGTGCACGATCTTCAAGCCACAATCCTTCACTGTCTAGGGCTAGACCACGAAAAACTAACCTTTCCTTACCTTGGTCGTCAGCAGAAGCTTACAGACACAGGCGGTGAAGTCGTACGCGAGTTACTGGCCTAGCTGAGGCGAAAACAAGCCTAGCTTTCAGCCGCCCTGGGTCGCTGCGAGCGCAAGCACGACGACGATCACGGCGGCGAGAATTGCAAGAAACTTCCAGCTTGCTTCTGGACGCGTCTCAGGTTGAATCTTGCGTTTCAAGCTACTCATCCCCGGATCGATAACTTCTTGCTCGACAACGTTGGCTGCTGCCACATCACCTGAGGAGACGTCGGCAACCGGGACTCCGCTAGTCTTCAAACCATGCGAAGCGAGTAGCTCAGACAGCACACCCTGAACGGCTCGAGCATTGAAGGGTCGCTGGTCAGGATCTTTCTCCAAGAGACTATCAATGATGTTGGCCAATGGTTCTGGACAATCCGGGACAAATTCCGTGACTCGCGGTGCTTTCTTGTGCAAATGTTGTTCAAACAGCATCGCGAAGTTGACACCCTCAAAAGGTTTCTGCCCCGTTAGTAGTTCGAACAGTAAGCAGCCCAACGAGTAAAGATCCGCCTTGCCGTTGGCCATCTCGCCTTTGATCTGCTCAGGAGCCATATATGCGTGCGTGCCAACCGTCAGGCCTTGGCTGGTG
>PKCQ01000155.1 GCA_002862265.1 Planctomycetaceae bacterium
CATTTTGAAAAGATGCTCTACGACAATGCTCAGTTACTTCACGCCTACACGGACGCTTTCCAGCTTGATCCTCAACCAAAGTATCATGCGGCCATCGACGATATTTTTGGCTGGCTGCAGCGTGAGATGACGCATCCTGACGGAGCGTTCTACTCTGCAATCGATTCCGAAAGCGAAGGCGGCGAAGAGGGACGTTACTACACCTGGTCTGTCAAAGAATTAGAAGAATCGATCGGCAAGGAAGCGGCTGATTACTTTGCAAGTCACTACAACTTCAAAGCCGAAGGCAACTTTACTGAGGAAGCTACGGGACATCGCCCGGGAACAAATATTCCCTTTCGCCAAACGGAGAACTTTGCGGCCAAGCTCAACGATCCAAGACTTGCCGCGTCCAGAAAAAAGCTTCGAGAGAAACGCAAAACGCGTGAGTATCCGCACTTGGATGACAAAATCCTCGCCGCATGGAATGGCTTGACGATTTCCGCCTTAGCTCGCGCAGGACGCGAACTAGACGAACCCAAGTACACAGAGTCGGCCGAGACCGCCGCCAAATTCATAATGAACAACATGATGAAAGAGGAACGCCTACTTCGCAGCTGGCGTGAAGGCGAAGCGTCCTTGCCTGGCTATCTGAACGACTATGCATTCATCTTAGATGGACTAGTCGAATTACATCTGAGTACCGGAAAGAAGGAATGGCTGACCAGAGCTGAAACGTTGAGCCAAACCATGGTGGATCTCTTCGAAGACAAACGAAATGGTGGATTCTTTTTTACCAGCAAAGAGCACGAAGAGCTGTTGATGCGTTCTAAAAACTTGATGGGCGGAGGCAACCTCCCCAGCGGAAACGGCGTGGCAGTTGGCTCGCTGCTGGTTCTGCACGAATTAACCGATGACTCCAAGTACTTGCGAACAGCAGAGAAAGCTCTGCGAAGCTTCTCCGACTTGATGCTCAAGTCCCCGCGGCAAGTCGAGCATCTTGTTTTGGCCAGTGCTGAGTATCAGGTACTCAGTGAAACCAAAGACACTGTAAGCAACACTGCTACTGAGCATAAAGATACATCAGTGCGGGCAAAAGTGACGCTTAACAGTGATTCGCTTACATCTACTGGTAAACTACACGGCACTTTGAAATTGAGCATCCAACGCGGCTTTCATCTATACACCGCCGAGCCCAAGGAAGCCTTTGGGAAAGACGGCTTCCAACCGCTTTCCGTCTCTCTCACTTCGCTCGACAAAAACATGAAACTCACTCCGGAATTTCCAGCTGGAAAACAAAAGAAGGATGCGGTCATGGGCAAGGTCATCACCGTTTACTCGGGCGAAGTTAACGTGCCCTTCCAATGCTCTTGGAATTCTCCACCCAAGCCTGGAAAGCAGACAATCTCCCTACAGCTCGAGTATCAAGCCTGCGATGACCAGCGCTGCTTGATTCCCGTCAAAGCACCACTCGAATTTGAAGTCACAATCAAAAAGTAGGCCGATAACGAGCGCCGCACTGTTACGGCATGGAAGCGGAGCTACCCTCCCAGCACATCCTACATTCAATGAGCCGCGATCGCGTAAGCGGCCGAACAGTTTCATGCATGACTACCGACATCTTACAGCGATACGGCTCGAGTCTATCCGGCCCGACAACCTAAGAGTGCTGCCGAAAGTCCTGATGACTTCCGCTACCCTGCACGGTTCAAAGATTCTGCAGTAAGGGTACGTTTCATCGCACTTCTCAAGCGATTAAAATAGGACAACCTACTAGAACTCGTCGAGTTACTCCCCCGCCCAAGGTTTTCCCGATATGACGCTCGTCGCGGAACGCGTTCTTCAATCCTTTCTCGGACTTGCTCTACTTACGGGCGTTTTCCCGAATCTTGTCTCGGCAGCGGAAATTGATTTTCGCAGTCTCGTCAAACCGATTTTGTCGGACAAGTGCTATGCCTGCCACGGTCCTGATGCGGGGCAGCGCGAAGCTGATCTGAGATTCGACCTTGCGGCTGACGCTTTGTCCGACCGAGACGGAAGCCCGGCGATTGTCCCCGGCAATCCAGAGGAGAGCTTGCTCGTCCAGAGGATCCTCAGTTCTGATCCTGATGAGCAGATGCCTCCGGCCGATCACCCAAAACAACTGACGAAATCCGAAAAAAAAATCCTGCGAGAATGGATCACTCAAGGCGCGAAGTGGCAAAAACACTGGTCCTACGAATCCGCCAAAAGAATCCCAGCACCCAAGATGCCCAGTGCTCTCGAGGGTTGGGATCGCAATTTCATCGACCAATTCATTGCATCGCAGCTAGACGCAGCGAAACTTTCCCCCGCCAAGCCTGCAGAAGCCCGAATCCTGATCCGTCGCCTTTACCTTGACCTTGTTGGATTGCCGCCGTCGCCCGAAGAAGTCGACGAATTTGTTGCAGATGCCTCCGAAGACAATTACGAAGCGTTGGTCGATCACCTGCTCGACTCAACTCACTTCGGCGAACGCCTGGCGATGTACTGGCTTGATCTTGTTCGCTATGCCGACACTGTTGGCTACCATGGTGATCAAGATGTTTCCGTTTCGCCTTATCGCGACTACGTCATCGACGCCTTCAACAGCAACATGCCATTTGACCGCTTTACTCGCGAGCAGCTGGCAGGCGATCTCCTACCTGAGCCCACCAAAGAGCAACTTGTCGCATCAGGATATAACAAGCTGGGTATGATGTCTGCCGAAGGCGGCGTTCAGCCCGAGGAATATTTGGCAAAGTACATTGCTGACCGAGTTCGAACGGCTTCGACTGTCTGGCTGGGCTCCACGCTCGGTTGTGCCGAGTGCCATGACCACAAGTTTGATCCCTTCACGTCGAAAGACTTCTACCGATTCGCGGCATTCTTTGCAGACATTAAAGAGCGCGGGCTGTACTCCGGAGCGAATCGTGACGGTAACTGGGGGCCCTTCATTAAAGTCGCCGACAAAGAACTATCTGAGCTACTGAAGCCAATCTCCGAGCGAATAGCGGCTTTGGAAAAAGACCTCTCCGCGTCGACACCTGAGCTAACTGCAGCTCAGAAGTCTTGGGAGTCAGCGCAAATAGCGGAGCTGAATCGCTGGACTATTGCCCAACCGGTTTCTGCGAAAGCCATGCATGGCACGCACTTGGAAGTCCAGGCCGACCATAGCGTGTTGGCAAAGGGCAAAAGCCCAAATACCAATAGCTACGAAATCGAACTGGAACTCGCTGAGGATGGTATCACCGCCATTCGACTGGAAGTCCTCCCCCACGACTCGCTCCCGCAGAAAGGGCCTGGACGTGCTGGGAATGGAAACTTTGTGATCAGCGAAATCCGTGTTTTCCCATCTGATCAACCTAATACACCCGCAGTCCTCGAGAATGCCACTGCCAGCATCGAGCAAACTCAGGCTGGAGCGGGCAATCCCTATAAGAAATGGGCTGCAAAGGCCGCAATCGACTTGGACGTGAAAGGCTCGACCTGGGGCTGGGCGATTCTGCCCAACGCGGGCAAGCCAAGTGTTCTAGTCGCCGAGTTTGCTCAGCCGCTGGCCAACGGCAGGTATCGTGTGGTTATCGAACAGAATCACACCAATCCCAAACACACACTTGGACACTTCCGGCTCGCGTACACCAACGCGGCGAAACCCGTCCGAGCGGAATCACAGGACAGCTTCGACACAAAGACAAAAGAGGCTCTGCTGGCTGAGACACGCACTGCAAACCAAAAGAAGCTCATCGATGACAAATTCCGAAGCATTTGTACGGAGCTAGCATCTGTTCGTGAGCAACTCGCGGCTGCCAAGAAGCAAAAAACGGATGTCAGTAATCAACATACGCGCAGCACCTTGATCACTGAAGCAGTCAAGCCACGCGAGATCCGTGTGCTGGCTCGTGGCAACTGGATGGACAAGTCTGGTGAAGTGGTTTCTCCAGGAGTACCGCACTTCCTTGAACAAATTGAAAAGTCCGAACGCCCCACGCGGTTGGACCTAGCAAACTGGATTGTCTCGCCTGACAATCCGCTTACCGCTCGAGTCTTCGTCAACCGCCTATGGAAACTTTACTTTGGTTCAGGCCTTGCCAAGATTCTGGATGATGTCGGCTCTCAAGGAGAATTGCCAAGCCACCCGGAATTGCTTGACGCCCTTGCGCTTGAATTCGTGGATTCTGACTGGGACGTCAAGCACTTGATCAAACTGTTGGTGATGTCAAGCACTTATCGTCAATCGTCACTGATGCGTCCCGAACTCGAATCGCTCGACCCGTACAATCGGATGCTGGCGAGGCAATCGCGTTACCGCTTGGAGGCCGAACTCATCCGTGACAACGCTCTGGCGATCAGCGAATTACTAGTCAAGAAAATCGGCGGACGAAGTGTCAAACCTTATCAGCCTGCTGGACTGCTTCGACATTTGAATTTCCCACGCAGAACCTACCAGCAAGACTCAGGTTACAATCAGTATCGTCGGGGAATTTACACTCACTGGCAGCGACAATTTTTACACCCTGCGATGCAAATATTTGATGCTCCAGCCCGCGAAGAGTGCACGGCGGAACGAGCTCGTTCCAACACACCACTCGCTGCACTTTTACTACTTAATGACCCTTCCTACATTGAAGCTGCTAGGCGGTTTGCAGAGAATTCGTTGACGGCGGAATTGGAAACTGATGCACGAGTCCAGTGGATCGTCCGACAAGCTCTTTCGCGTAAGGCGACTGCAGAGGAAAGCAAGATCCTGCTCGGACTGCTTAAAGAAGAGAAGCAAAGGTTTGCGACTGAACCCGAAGCAGCCAAGCAACTGTTGCAAATAGGATTGAGCACTCCGAACGCAGAACTCGACGCGGTCGAGTTGGCAGCTTGGACCTCGGTAACACGCGCAGTCCTGAATTTACATGAGACAATAACCAGGAATTAGCCTTCCAATGTAGGCCGGAACCAGTGAAGCGAGGTTTCGGTTAGCGAAGGTGAATCCTTTCGAAACACGGCTACAATTACTAGAACCGGGGGCACCAGTCTGCGGCTGAATTTTATGAATTCTGAGACGAACATCCAATTAGAACAGGCTTACACGAATGCGCTCCGACGCTCGTTCTTGCGAAACACTAGCTTTGGAATTGGTGCTACCGCGTTAGCTTCAGTGATGGCTGGCGGCAAGACTAGCTTGGCCGCTCCAACCGAGGAGCTAGAAATTCCAGAGTGGGCAGGTGTGGTGCGACCACTACATCGCCCAGCAAAGTGCAAACGCGTCATTCACCTGTGCATGGCCGGTGGAGCCTCGCACCTTGAGACTTTAGACCACAAGCCCAAGTTGGCCGAACTCGATGGAAAACCGATGCCCAAGTCCTTTACGGACGGCCAACAGATCGCTCAGCTTCAAGGTCAGCGGGACAAACTAAAGTGCCTTGGACCTCAGCATACTTTCGCTCCACAAGGCAAGTCGGGCACCAAGATCAGTAGCATTCTTCCCAAAATCCGAACCATCGCAGATGACATCTGCGTAATCAACTCCATGCACACGGACCAGATCAATCACGATCCGGCTCATACCCTGATGAATACTGGCACCAGCATTCCAGGCCGTCCGTCAATGGGTTCTTGGTTGCTGTACGGTCTTGGCTCCGAAACTGACAACCTGCCAGGCTACGTGGTAATGACGTCCGTCGGCGGCGGTCAGTCTCAACCAATCGCATCCCGGCAATGGCACAGTGGCTTTCTTCCGAGTCGTTTTCAAGGCGTTGAATTCCGCTCCAAGGGCGATCCGGTGCTCTACGTCAACAGTCCCAGTGGCATCAACCTTGCTCAACAACGCAGGTTGATCAGTACAATCCAGTCCTTGAACAAGCTCGGGAACGAACGCTTTCAAGATCCCGAGATTGCGACACGCATCGCCCAATACGAGCTGGCGTTCCGAATGCAAACTAGCGTTCCTGAGCTCATGGACGTTTCGGACGAGCCGCAGCACATTCTCGACATGTACGGCACTCAAGGCGGTGATGGTAGCTTCGCCTCCAATTGTCTCCTAGCTCGACGACTGGCTGAGCGAGGCGTTCGATTCGTCCAGCTTTATCATCGTGGCTGGGACCATCACGGAGGGATCAAGAACGGTTCCGCTGTCACTGCAAAGTTAGTCGACCAAGGCACCGCAGCTTTGATCAAGGATCTCAAACAACGCGGCATGCTCGACGATACTCTTGTTATCTGGGGCGGAGAGTTCGGGCGAACACCAATGGCTCAGGGCTCTGGGCGCGACCACCACATCAAAGGGTTTTCGACCTGGATGGCTGGCGGCGGAATACAACCTGGAATGAGCTACGGCTCGACTGACGAACTCGGCTATGCGGCTGTCGAAAATATCGTGCACGTCAATGATCTGCATGCCACGATGTTGCATCTATTCGGCATCGACCACCGCAGGTTGACGTATCGGTTCCAAGGACGTGACTTCCGTTTGACAGATGTCGCTGGTGAAATCATCGAACCGATCTTGGCTTAGCTCAACTCACCAAAACATTCGGCCACGAATTTAGGCCCTCAACCAGCGCACCGCTGTTGCGGCAATGGCCGCAACATAACGAAGGAATAACGGCCGCATATCGCGGGCCCAAAAGCAAGCGGACGTCTGTGACTGGGCGTTAGCTAGTTGAGCAACGGGATCCAGATTAAGGCGTCGCTCCCTACTGAGCCGAGCTCCTCGTTCCTTGCGGCGACGCACCAATTGGAACACCGAAGGGCAGGGGACGAGCGGCGGTGAGAAAGCCCCCGTCAAACATCCAAGTCTTCAGCTGACGGAATTCCTCGAACGAATCAGGGTAGACCCACACTGTCACCACTGTTTCACCCGGAGTTCGACTGGCCATCTCGAGACTCAAACGACCGCTGGAAGCCAGGGCCTCTGCTAACGTCTCGCTCGCTTCACTTCCGGTTGCCTCCAGCTCAAACCGGTCCAGCTCATAGCCGAGAGACGAAGGCACCATGCGGTAGTGCATCAGAAATCCGCCGACTGGGCCTAGGGAATCTTCGACAGGGCGACGACCGGATTTACGACTCAAGGCAAGCGGCACTTCTGTTTTCAAGCTGCCTACTAAGCGATCCCACGGAATCACACTTACCTTCTTGCCCTTCAGCTGCAGATGCAGCTCTTTAGTAAAAACGGTTCGGGCCATCGGAGTGGGTAAATGTTCTAAGACAACTTCAGGACGCTCGCGAGATTCTGCTGCGCCGACTTGCTTTTTTACTTTATTCAATTCGCTAGAGAGCTTCTGGACCTCTTGAGCCTGCTCAACGAATTCTTTCTGCTTTTCGTCCGCCGTCGCCAGCTCGTCCTCGAGAATTTCGCGAGCATTTGAGACTTGCTTCAAAAGATTGTTCCGCTCGCGTTCACGGTATTCATTTTCGAACTCATATTTTTTCAGCTGCTCGAACTGCCTAATAAGTGACTCATTCATGGCCTTAGATTGTTTACCTGCGTCCACCATAAAAGGCTGCGATTCATCTCCAGCTTCAGCCAACTTTTTCTTGCTAATCTCCACCGCATCGTACCGAGCTTGAGTGCCGACCACGACGACCAGTATGATCAGAATACCAACGAGGTTTGCAGTAGTATCCAAGAACGAATCTTGGCCAACAGCAAGATCTTGCTCTCGTCGCTTGCTCATCGTGTGCTCCTAGAGGTGGAGCCCGAAGTTGCGGAACGATTCTGGTTTGCGGTGCCATTCCGAAGTTTGATCTCTAGGCCGCTCCCTTCCATCAGACGCTTGAGTTGATCGAATCGCCATGCCGCTTGAGGCGCGACGTCGACAATTAGAATTGGCTTCCAGTAACCTCCAGCGAGCGCCAAGCCCCAGCTGTCAACCCGATCAATAATAGCTTTGGCTAAAATAACAGCGCGTTGCTCCGGTGTCACTCTGAACGGAATTGTGACGGCGAGGTTGACGTCACCGTTGTCTGGCAACAACACCCAACTGTCGACAAAACAATGAAGGTGCAACTTGCGGACTACGGGTGTTTGCGTCCTTGGACCGTCTCGCCAAGCCCAGTTTCGTCCCCGTCGTGCCGCGACGGGGTCAGCCTGTTTAGATTTGTCGTATTCGACGCTCAGACTCAATTGCGGTACCGACGCCGGGTCTTGATCTGGATTTGAAGCGCTGAAGCCTGGGGAAGATCCAGACATCGATTGTCCCATCGTTGCAGCCGCAGCGCTTCCGCTTCCCGCTTGGCCCGGGTCGCCAGAGTTGCTGCTTTGACTTGGATCGCTTCCAGGTGCATTATTCGCTGAACTAGTTACAGATGATGCTCCCGAGTCCTGTGCAACGAAGCTTTCCAGACTTGGAGTTTGGCCTGAATCGCCCGTGCCTCCCGGCTCTATGCCAGGCGTCTCATAGGATTCCGCCCTGCCGTAGCTTCCGCTTTCTGCTGCCCCACTCTCACTGCGGCCGGCACTTCCTTTTCCACCTTGTTGACCTGCTTCGAGGTTTAAGTCTGCGAGTGATGAGCTTGTGTCGCCCCAAAACGAGCCAGCCCCGGTGCTCGAGTCTGAGTTACCCCGTACTGTACTTGGGCTGGCCTGCAGTAGGTCTTTGGAGAGACTGCCGCTGCCTTGGCGATTTTTACCTCCCAGGCTTCTTCTATCTAAACCGGCTAATCCAGCAAGCTCCAGGGCACCGCCTGGGGCTCCGGCCCCGGTCCCTGAAAGTCCCAAGCTATCACCTGAACGCACATTCCCTGAAGAATGTCTCGTTCCACCAACAAGAGAAGAAATTGCGTCATCGCCCCGCCCCCCACTTCCACCCGTGCGGCCCGCGCCGCCTTGAAGCGGTTGATATTGCCCCGGCATAGCCCGCGCCAACGCACTCTGTCGCTGGCGAGCCAGCTCAATGGTTCTGGCCAGCTTCTCCTTCAAACCGGGCTCGCCCTGAGGGAACACCAAGTCCAGTTCATTGTCAATCAGCTCGTATCCAAACTGATCATCCCAACTCGATAGCGCCGCTCGGGCAAGAGCATAGGTTCGCACACCGGACGGACGAACGAGCAACAATGGATAGGCCGTTCGAGTGATTGCACCGGACTTAGGCTTGTATTCGTTTCGAATAGTCCGCAACACCGCGTCTAATGGATTGCCGGGGCCGTATGGCGGCTGAAGGTTCTCTAAAGTTACCAAAATGCTTTCGGGCTGGACAAGCAATCCATCGGCACGACACTCAAGATAGATAGGGCGCCGGTGTGTACCATTTGGGCCTTCGTAGGGAATAACTGCAAACACTGGCTTGTCGCTATCCGGCTTATCAGGCTGCTGTGCGAGTTTCTCTTTTGCCTCAGCCAGCTGTTTCTCGAGTTCGGTGAGTTTCTCGCGCTGTTCTTGCTTCTCTTGCTCAGTTTTTACAGAGGACTGAGCCAGATGGATCGACTCAAAGAGCTCCGTTAGCTCCGCCGTCAACTCTTCGATATGCTCTTCAAAGTGTTGCAACATCAGCCTTTTTTGTTCAAGCTTGAAGCGCTGGTCATCAAGTTGCTTTTGCTGTGCTCGCAACTTGGCGTCGGCCAAACTCTGCAATTCTTCCTTCCTCTGCTCGGCGACTTGAGCTACTTCCTGCGCGGTGACTTGAGCGTCAGAGACGATCAGCATCAGCAACAGAACGAGGGCTCCCATCGTACAGAGCAGCACTGCCAGAAAGGGAAACAGTGAGGGTGCAAGCTGCTCACGTTTCCTCCGAGCAGCACTCATGCAGCTTTACCCTTAGTGAAAAATGAATTTATTATAATGATATTATAAAA
>PKCQ01000389.1 GCA_002862265.1 Planctomycetaceae bacterium
GCGCTGGGCCACTGGCTCATGGGGCGGT
The DNA here is from genome assembly GCA_002862265.1 of Planctomycetaceae bacterium. Classification (GTDB taxonomy): domain Bacteria; phylum Planctomycetota; class Planctomycetia; order Pirellulales; family Pirellulaceae; genus Aureliella. The sequence continues at coordinate 29 of PKCQ01000389.1, forward strand.
TTAAGGCACGCGAGGTCCTGGTTGCATACATTGCCCACTCGAAGGTTAAAAGAGCTAGCTCGCCAGGCAAAAACTGAAGTTTGGTCTCTCGGACTGGATAGAAGATCTCGAGCTGTCATTCAAGACGAAGGCTTACTCACAGCTGGAATCTCATCGTCCTCAACTGCGTGACGAATCAACGAAACAGCTAGGTCCAGCTTTTCGGCGTCGACAGCGACGTCTGCCGGCTTTCCCGGCTTAAGAGTTCTCGTGAGAACACCATCATCTGCCCCAGCCGGTCTGAGTAGCAGCAGGGGGACAGCAATAAGAAATAAAAGTCGCAACATTGTTCTAGTACTACTAACATGGGGTGCGAAAGCTCACCGGATTTCTCCGCAGCTTGGTAAGAAGTCCCAATATACCATGCCTGTTTGGCCTAAAACCAATGGCCAACATGATGCGGCAGGGCGAATCACAGTTTGATTCTCGGAATTGGGGAGGCTCGACGACTTAAAGAGGAGAAAGGCTGATCCCTCGCTAGCGCTTCGGGTTACCAAGGAATCTTCGCCTTCAAACTGAAACTCTGATTTGCCCTGAATGATAGAGGACTAACTTCGGATTTCAGGCGTTTTGGCATTCGCCGAGGTAACTAGCGAGTGAATTGTCGAGCCAACAATACGACTAAGTGCAGCTGGTTTGAAGCTTCGATTGGCATAGCGAACTTGGCGCCACGAAAGCTGCGGTACGACAGCCGCTAAAAATGCGAATCTCGCAACGCCGACGAGAGCTTATGGTAGGCGGGGCTTCCTACACCGCAGCACTACGGTGCATCTTGGAGTGCTGGCAGAAGGAGGCGTTCGGTGCTTGCGGAGTCAGCAGGTCTGTAATACCTGACTGCCGCATCACCTCTTTGCCAGCAAAGGAAGCAAGACTGATTCAGGATTTCGGCGGGGAATTCAACTTGTCCATCCTCAGGATTGCGAAGGAATGCACCTAGAGCTTCTAGCTCCTCGCGGTATTCCCAGATCTGATCATACTCCTCCTGAAGATCTGCTCGACTTTCAGCCGTCTCGTCGTCGAAGAATGGACCTGTTACCTTTGACTTGCCACGCAACATCTTATGCAGGTCGGACCGTCGGCGTGTCACGCGCTGGAATACATCACAGATGTCTTCCACGATCGAACGCACCAATGGCAGCATTGCATTGGCTTCTTCCACAGTAAAGCGGCGATCTGCAGACTCGGAATTCTTTTGCATAACTGGCTGATAATACGTGTCTCTGGTAGGTGAACGCTCGGTTGCAAAGCACTCATAGCGGTATTCTCAACGTCTAGAATAATCCGACAAGCGGCCATGAAGAGACAGAGCGTCCTTCAGACGAAGAGAAACTGGAGCGATTGGGTGGATTTTACGGCCTGTTCTGTCGATCTTGATAGAAACGGAGTGGTCTGGGCCTCAGACAAATTGGCTGTATAGCCGCCAGTCGCTTGAGTTCGACACCTACTGCCTTGCATCTCAGAAGCCTATCACGCGGGACAGAGAAATGTATCTGGATTCACGAACGAATCGGGCGGTTGGTATGCTACTGTCGCTGATTCTGACTGAAACGGCATTCTTGCATTCCGCGTATGCTCAAACCCCTGCGGTCACCGCCTCTGAGCAAAGGTCACAGCCAAAGGAGAGGATCATTTTCGATCCGGCCACCGGACGTCGATATCGCCAGCAGCTGGTCGATGTCCAGGTGCCGACTACTTCCTGGCAAACGAAGGCCGTTCCACAGACTTTTTACGAACCTCAGGTCAGCACACGCTACGTCAACGTACCGAGAACGGTTTACGTGCCATATCAGACACAGGTGCTTCAGTCGCGCGTCGTTGGACTTTGGAATCCCTTTCGCCAGCCTCGCATGGCCTACGAGTACGTGCCAGTGACTCAATGGGTTCCGAGAACCCAAAATCAACAAGTGCCGCTGACCAGCCAAAATTGGGTAGCGAAACAGAGAACTGTTTACGTATCAGAGCCAGTACGAAAGACCAAGACTCAGCAACAAGTTGTTACAACAGAGCTGCCAAGTGTGGGTGCACCGAGCCTTACGAATCCGACTTTAATGTACGCCATGCAGCCTGCACCAAGAGTACGGATTCCGCTCTTAGCGCGTCAGCAAGTCTTGCCTTCAGCACTTCTTCCATCGCGTCCGCCTACAATCGGCTATCCAGCACCACAATCAGGAGCATCGCCAACTCGGCTAGCTGCGGCGCCGGCTCAACCGCTATCCGCCGGGCTCCAACCTTTGACAGCGGCAGCAAATGCAATCACCGGCAACCAGAATCAAGCACCGCTCCGAACCGCTTCACGGGCTCCTTCGCAGATGCGGGACTCTCTTCAGTCAGGTATGAGTGCGACTGTTTTGCGATGAACTTGTTTATGCGTACTCCCTTTACATAAACAAGAACAAACGGCGGCTCGAAAGCACGTCGGCTAGATTCTCGTCATTTGCTATTTGAAAGACCTTCTCTTTTGCCAAGTATTTTCTCAATAACTTCTGTCTCTTATGCAATCCAGAGTTCTTCCTCTGCCAAGGCCTGGTCACGACGAGCAGTTTCCCAGGCAAAAAAGACTGGCCTTGCTTGAGCAAAGGAAAACGCACTTCGGGCACGAGTCTCAATCCTGGCTGCTGCAACGGAGTTGTTTAGCTCAGTGATGATAACCTTTGATGGCAACAAAGGCATCCTTTGAGGATAGAGCTCCTTCTCCGTCGGCTTCAAGCCTGCTGGCGAGGTGCGTTTCGACCTCAGGCGAAAAAAATTCTCAGGACATCCTAATCCAGGAATTATCCTGGAGTTGTCTGCACCAAGTTCTCGCATTGCTCTTGCACTACTCTCGCCAGAAACGCAGCTAATAGCTCAGGTTCATCAACTACTGTTGGAATCCAGTCCAAAGATTTCGCATGCTCCACAAATTCATCGGGGAACCTGACGGCTTGCGGCTCGACGTAGTGCTCCGAGCCCGCAGGCCAACACCAAACTCCATCTATCAATTCCGAGCTTTCCATCCCTTCCTCTGCAATTCCACATTCGAATCGACACCTAGAATAGCTCAAGTAGACACATACCTCTGCCCCCGAGAGAAGATAATCGACTGTCTTGTCGTGGTCGGTTAGTTGGCAATCGGGATCAACTAAACGTTTTCGGTGAATCAACCAGCAATTGTCGTTTCCTTTCCGGAATCCGATAGCCTGCATTATGGTGAGGGCTTCAAGGCAAAAGTAAGAGGCTCACGAACACAGAATCTGCCAACATGCGCGGAGATGGTTCTGGCTAACCAATCTTACCGACGCAGGATGAACACTTCAACAAAGCCTCGCGAAGCAAAGGGCGATCTGATTCTCATGTTGGGGCAAATTTGTATTCTGACTGCAGCGACCTTACCCACGTTTCCGTCTTCGCAAACTCACTTTGGCTCGGACAGCAGAAGCACTGGCGTCCATTGCCTGTAACTCGCACTCGCCGAAACGACTGACCGAAACGGTCGGGAGTTCGCGGAATATTCGTTGTCCGACGTCAACAGGCTAATCAGAATGACAAGGTAGATTGTCAACGGCACGTTTTATCGCGATCCTGAACCACATGAGACACTGTTAATGAAATCCTTAGCTCGAATGCTGTTTTGTCTTCCGATCGCCTTGATCGCCACTCCTTTGCTCGCGCAGGATTTCAGTCAATTTCAATACCGCAACATCGGCCCCTCACGCGGCGGACGGGTCACTGCGGTTGCCGGCACGGCAGCTGCTCGTTCGACCTTCTATTTTGGGGGTTCTGGCTCCGGCGTTTGGAAATCTGAAGACTATGGCATGTCCTGGAATAATGTCTCCGATGGCTTCTTTGTAACGCCATCCATCGGCGACATTTCCATCGCGCAAAACGACGCGAACATTGTCTACGTGGGTACCGGTTCGGATGGGCTGCGGAGTAACGTCATCGCCGGAAAGGGCATGTACAAGTCAATTGACGGCGGTGTGTCGTGGGAACACATTGGCCTGAGAAACACGGGCCATATTGGCGCGGTTGAAATCGATCCCACGAACCACAACGTCGTCTGGGTTGCGGCGATTGGACAAGCGTTCAATGCGAATGAAGAACGAGGCGTGTACAAAACAGTAGATGGTGGCAAGACCTGGGAAAAAGTACTATTCATTTCCGATACCGTTGGTTTCTCGGATATCGAATTATTGCCGGGCAATCCCAACATCGTATTCGCGACAGCCTGGAAGGCCGAGCGAAAGCCGTGGACCATTATCTCAGGTGGAACACAAGACGAAGGCGGCCTTTACAAATCCGTCGACGCCGGTCAGACCTGGGAAAGAGTGACAGAAGGCTTGCCTCAAGGACTGATCGGGAAGATGGATCTTGCCGTATGTCCCGCTGATTCAAAAATCATATACGCCCTCGTCGAAGCGCCTGGCGAGGCGGGTGGACTTTACAAGTCGAGCAACCAGGGCAAATCGTTCAACTTAGTTTCCAACACGTCCGTGATTCGGACACGCCCCTTCTACTACACGAATATCGATGTCGATCCCAAGAATCCTGACATAGTGTACTCGATGGCGACAAGTAACATGAAATCCGTCGATGGTGGCAGGACTTGGAAATACCTACCAGTACCTCACGGTGACAATCATGATATGTGGATCAATCCAGATGACACGGACCTGTTCGTTCAAGGCAACGATGGTGGCGCAAACGTAACTCAGAACGGCGGAAAGACATGGTCGACCCAGTTCAATCAACCCACCGCGGAGCTATACCAGGTGGAAGTGGATGACCAGTATCCGTATTGGCTGTACGCGGGCCAACAGGACAACAGCACCACGATTGCAATCCCTAGCATGCCTCCATACCGCGTGCAGCACACCGCTGCATGGACCGTCAATACCGGTGGCTGTGAAACAGGCCCGGCCGTTCCCAAGCCAGGCAATCACAATCTTGTTTATTCAAATTGCAAAGGCCGTTTTTTCGTTTTTGATAAGCGACTCGGTATCGAAAAGGGATACCACATAGGCGCTTCCAATATTTACGGCCATAACCCTCGTGATCTGAAGTATCGCTTTCAGCGGGTTGCTCCCATCCATGTGTCGCCACACAACCCGGATATCGTTTACATGGCGTCGCAATACGTACACAGAAGCACAGATGATGGCAGGACTTGGGAAACCATATCGCCGGACCTGACAGCGTTCGAGGCTAACAAACAAGTCATTTCAGGTGAACCCATCACACGGGATATCACCGGGGAAGAATACTACAGTACGATCTATTCATTGCGTGAGTCGCCGGTTCAGAAAGGCGTCATTTGGTCTGGTTCCAACGATGGACCAATTTACGTTACACAAGACGATGGAAAGAACTGGCAAATTGTCACTCCTCGAGGTTTGCCCCCTGGTGGCCGCGTTGATGCCGTCGAGCCCTCGCCGCACGATGCCGCAAAAGCCTACGTCGCGGTACTGCGTTATCAGTTAGGAGACTGGAGGCCACACATCTATAGAACGGAGGACTTTGGAGCTCAATGGCAACTCTTGACCGACGGTACCAATGGAATCCCGGAGGACGTTCCTACACGAGTCGTTCGGGAAGATCCGGTTCGGGAAGGCTTGCTTTTCGCAGGAACCGAGTCGGGTATGTACGTGTCGCTTGATGATGGCGTTACCTGGAAAAAATTCCAGCAGAACTTGCCGGTAACGCCCGTAACCGATTTGAAAATTATTCGGGGTGACCTTGCGATTTCCACGATGGGCCGCTCATTCTGGGTGCTTGATAACATATCCACGCTTCGGCAAGGAGCGTTTCAGACATCGGTTGACACAGCAGTCTTGTTCAGACCGAAAGATACGATTCGATACCGCACCGTCTATCGCGGAAGAGGGGTGCCAGATTATCCATCGCCATCTGTGATCATTGACTACTTCCTACCCGAGGGAGTTTCTGAGGCCATTCAGCTTGAAGTGTTTGATGCGAACGGAGAATTGGTGAATTCGTACGAGAGCTCAGGCGGTGAAAGAGGCGAGGACAAGGAGGTAACAGATATGAATATGAGTCAAATGCGGATCGTTGTGGATCAGTCGTTGACCACCGATCCTGGAATGAATCGGTTTCGGTGGAACATGTCCCACTTCGGCCCTTGGACCGAGAGTCGAGATGGTCGTTTTCGAGGAGGTCCGCTCGTCAAGCCTGGGGTTTATAAGCTGAGGTTGACTGCCGGAGGCTCTGTTTCTGAGCAATCCTTCGAGTTGATCGTCGATCCAAGAGTACTCAGTCAGGGCACGACCCTTGAGGATATTGATGCGCAGGTAGATTTTGAGTTACGAGTGGTCGATCTGATCTCGGAAGTTCGACGATTTGAAAAACAGGTCACCGATGAACAGAAAAAACTAAGCATGAAAGGCGACGCACTGTCAGCTGATGAAGAAGCTCGCCTGAAGTTGGTGAACGATTTACTTAGTGAAGTGAAGTCGGCTGATATTATCTACCCTCAACCAAAACTCACGAGCCAAGTTTCATATCTTTACAACATGGTCAGCAGAGCAGATCAGGCTCCTGGTCAAGAAGCAATAAACAGGTTTGCCGAATTGAAGGCTAGCCTCGCCGAGATGCAGGAAACCTACAATTCGGCGAATCAGGAATAGGATCACAAACAGTTGCGTCCGCGACTTTGGAAGATGAGCATAGGCTCCCCACAGCGGATGCTTGCCTCACCACACAACACTATGTTCGAAATCGAATGCGTTAATGAGAATTTGGACTCTTGGTCGTCCCTCGACTTCGCAAACGGCAAAACTAGTGACGGAACCCAATTTAGCGATTCCAACACAATCACATCGATCTGAGACGCGGCGATTGTCTTGCGTCGACTTTAGTATCACGAAATGATCCCTGCTCTATAGAAGGAAACGATCTTTGGTCGAATCGCGACCACGACCAGTACGTGCTTCGACAACTGCCGGCTTTCGCCGAGCCTTACTTTGCGAAAAGCGCTTGGATCGTCTTCTGTCGCGTGGCATTCGACGGAATGCCAAGCCAGATGTTGTGGCCGAAGAAATGGGAATTTCGCGAAATGCTGTGATTATCTCTTCGTGGCGTGCTCTCAACAGAGTACGGCAAGATTCGGAGTGGCGTTCTTGGGCTCTCTGGAGGTCAATTAGGAAGCAAGAAACGAGCCATCTCCGTGGATTTTGCAATGCAATACTCCTATCCTCTGCAGGGCTATAATGAAAAGGGAAATCGAACGCAATCTTCACTCGCTACGGGGTAATTTGGGAATGAGGTTTGACCGCCGAAAGGCAATACTGGGATCTTCTGCCCTCACGTTAGGTCTTGGAACTGCGGCAATCGCCAGCAATACAATACCCGAAGATGCAAAGGAGAAGTCAAAACCAGGTCCTGGTGCAAACGTTGGACCGCGAGAAGCCGAGTTCAGTCGCGACTATGAGCCTCCCGCTTTCAAGCCAAGTTGGAAGGCCCCTCAACTTAACCGAACTTTGGTGCAGGACTTCGTCATCTTTGCGCATTCCGACTTGAAGATGGTTGAAAAGCTCCTAGAACGTGAGCCTAAACTAATCAACTCAGCAATGGACTGGGGCAACGGTGATTTTGAGACGGCACTCGGCGGCGCTTCTCATATGGGCAGGAAGGAGATTGTCCGTTTCCTGCTGTCCAAAGGCGCTCGAATCGACATTTTCTGCGCGGCTATGATGGGAATGCTTGAAGTAGTCCAAGCCATGCTCACCTTGGAACCCAAACTGATCGACGTTCCCGGCCCACACGGCTTTAATTTACACTTCCACGCACAAGTTGGCCAAAAGGATGCAGTAACTGTCCTTGAATACCTGCAGAGTGTCAAGGAATTAAAGCTGCGTCCCGTCCCATTCCTCAACAAGAAAAACGAAAACAAATAATGCCCTCATTCGATTGCATTCGTTGGCTTGCTTCATTTCTAGTTTTGACTCCTTTTGCACCCGGCGTCACTCTAGCAGAGGACGATTGGTTTGATCATCCTGAGTGGTCTGGCCGTTGGAAAGCGGCACCAGAACTCTGCCTATTGCTGGGTTACAATCAAAAGGAACTGAGCGAAGTGGAGTGCCCCCTAAAACTTCATTTTGAGTTCTTGATCTTGAAGGAAGCGGCAATCAAAGTGTTAGGCAAAGAACTGATCCTTGCAGTTCAGAATAGAACCAGCTTGATGAAGCATCAGATCGTTGCCGCCGGACAGTGGAAAGAGAAAGAGGGTGGTAACAACGATCATCGGTTCTTCATCACAATTAAGGAAGGAACAACCTACCTGTGGCTTGGTGACCAGTCAAAGGTGATAAATGCCGCTAAGATCAGTCATATTCGGGGCGTCACGCCAGACCAAGATCTATTATTTCTCGACTTTGGTAGCTTTCTCAAGAAACGCCTACCACCGAAATTCCAAGGCAAAGCCGTTGGCTTTCGAGTTGTGCCCGACCAACCTGGTCCAAGATAGCCTTGCTTCGAATTCGTCCCCGACGCGTCCTGCTAAGTCCGTGCGGAAAAGGTACCCTAGGCGGGATTAGAAACTTGCGAAAGTCACAAGTGCTGTGCCCCAGTCGCCCCGGCGGCACATCGTTTTCCCTTTAGCCTCCAACCGACACTTTTCAGGCGTTCGCGAAAAATGTCTGCGAGTTTGAGAGTACAGACCAAGAGCATGGTTTTTGCTTGAAGCCGATCATGGCTTAACGCTCTATGTGCACTGCAGGTACACGGTCTTTGACCACTCGTCCGCGATTGTACCGAATGCAGCCGAACGCGAACGTTACGCCGAACAAGGCACGCCTTACTTGGATCGCCTAGCGGAGAGTAGCGACGGCTGCGTACCGATAGCGACAGGGAGCAAATCGATCTTCAAAGCCCGGAAGGTTTTTGAGCAGTCTCCGAACAGATCGATGCGGCAATTTTTGCTTGGAAGGAAACATTAAGCAACAAACGGAAGGCTTAGCGAAAGAACTGTCGGATCCCTGACCGAAATGAATCAGATGCGGATCTAGGCAATATTGGTGACTTTTTCTTTTTGGCCCACTCACAAAATGCGGGTTACTCAATCCGCCGACGCTAATTGAGTTGCCCACTCGCTCCCGTACATCGGCAATCTTCTAGAAATCGGTCGTGCCACGTTCTAGACTTAGGGGGGAGACAATTTGTTGTAATTGTGACTCTTGGCCCTCTTGCCTAATAGTGAGGGCGAACTGCTCGTTCATGATTTGCGTTTTTGATGTGACAGATGGTCCAGCTCGCGGAAGGCGTTTCTGGATTCGTGCGAACGAAACGCTGGAAATAGGCCGTATCTCTACGGCCGATTTTTCGGTTCCGACTGACAAGCACATGTCCCGCCACCACCTGATCTTAGAAGGTCGGGAGGATGGTTTTCGGATTAGAGATGCCGGAAGCGTCAATCACACGTTTGTAAACGGGGCCAAAGTTTCCTCGATCGAACTTCGCAATGGCGACATCGTAAAAGCGGGTGAAACGCAATTCGAAGTTTCTATCATTCAAAGCACGGATAGCCCAACGCCTGCTCCGTCCCTGCAAACCTGTTCCATTGAAGCCGGTGGCACTTCGACAGACTCAGTCGAATCCGTTCGTGATTCCGCAAACCACGATTCGCGACTTGCTTCTGAGAATGACTCCTCAGTGGCCAGCAACATCCGTATGGACGACGATTC
>PKCQ01000609.1 GCA_002862265.1 Planctomycetaceae bacterium
GGAGCGAAGAACACCCAGCAGTGCTGGATGTGTGGACAGAACCCGCGGTCCAATCCATACGCGGGTCCTGCCCCAGTGCGGGAATCAAACCAGCTAGCGAAATTAAAATCAAAACTGGAACCGCTCTGTCGAGTGCTTCTCGAGATCTATGTGGTCGTGGTAGTGTTGATTGGTATCGGCATGGCGGTTCAAGATCCGGGAGCTCCACCGGGCTTTGCAATCCTCGTACTACCGGCCTTCTTGATCGCCGGAGTCCGCTCACTTTGGCAGTTTCGCCGTGACGGAACGACGAATGCCGATTCACTACCTGTTAGCCTCCTTACTTCCTTTGCGGTGACGATTGGAATTTTCATGGTTCTGATCGCCGCTGGCATTATCCTACGGTTTGTGATGTGCCTAACACTACTCCCCGGATTGGCGGGTGATCCACAGGTGTGATGCAGGCGAACGTTGACTATCTCTTTCCACTCATCATGCTGATCGCGGTCGTCTGTGGCGGGCTTTTGCTCCGCCGTTCGCAGTCTTCACTTAACCTAGAGTCAGAACAAAGACTTGCCGTTGGCATCTCCGCTTTCTGCGGGGCAATGCTAGGAGCAAAGCTGCCCTTTGCGTTAATGGACTGGGAAGGACTGCTTGCCGGCACCACATGGTTTGCCAACGGCAAAACGATCATGTGTGGCATGGTAGGAGCCTACTTCGCGGTAGAAGCCACCAAGTGGACACTGAATATCAAAACGAAGACTGGCGATTCCTTCGCCGTCCCTGTGGCAGTCACAGTTGCCATCGGAAGGCTCGGCTGCCTTCGGGCTGGCTGCTGCTTCGGAGTCGAATCAGATCTTCCTTGGGCAATGCGATGCGCCGCAACAGATGATCTACTCCGACACCCCACACAGATTTACGAATCTCTCTTTCACTTCAGCATGGCGGGGCTGTGCTACTTTTTGATTGCCCGAGGAGTTTGGAAGGGGCAAATCGTCAAATTCTATATCCTGAGCTACCTTTTATATCGCTTCGCCACAGAATTCCTACGTCCCGAGCTAAAGATCGGGCTAGAGCTGACTTGGTATCAGTGGTTTGCCTTGCTCGTCGCACCGGTGTTCGTGGTCCTGTGGATGCGTGATTCCCAGCAGAGCACCATCGCTCACGAGCCTACAAAAGTAGAAAAGTCGACTTAGGAATCTTTGCCGAGCAGGTTGCCGACATCGAGCATCTCACAATCCTTAGGTAGGGATGCCGTCGGTGCGGTATGCTCGAAGAAGCCGGCTTTGAGTCGATATTTTTGCTTCAGCGGCCTCAAATGCGATCGAGGAAAAGACTTTGCGATCGGCATCTCTCCGCGTCGCAACCAGAAATCGCAAGCATCTCCGGTTTTGGACAAGGTGATCTCTCTGATGTGGAAAATACCAGCGTCGTTTTCGCCGCTCATCTGCAACAGTTCCACCTGCTCTCCTACTTCCAGATCACAGTTAGGGCAGGGAACCCACATAGTCGGCTGGACGCGCACCGACCAGAGTCCATAGTAGAGCCAATAGTAACTTCCATCCCAACGCTCACGACGAAACACTCGGCGACTTGGAATAAGCTGCTGGGCTTTGGGGCGATCGTCGACAAAAATCCATTCTTCATCCTTATCAGGCCAGCTAAGATAGCATCCCCAGTCCGGCAAGTCGGGGCGATAGGAAACTTCGCCCACAGATTCAGGTGCAACTAAATCATCACTCATCACTAACCCTCGCCCAGCCAACGACGCAAGATCTTCATATCCGCTGCAATTGCTCGCCAACTTTCTTCTAGCTTCGTTGGATCTCGATGATCCGTGTACTCCATGTGCAGCGATAGCGGCCCGATAAAACCATCTCGTTGAATGATGTCAAACAGCGGCTTGGCACGTCCTTTACCTAGCGGAACATTCTGGGGCTTACCATTCACCCAATCGTAGTCCTTTACGTAGGTCGCGCCCTGCATGGGACGAATCGACTTGTAGCCAGCTTCGTAGCTGTGAGTCAGCTCCAAGGTTGTGTGACGAATATCAATGGCAACCTTCAGGCCATTCCCATCTACTTGCTTGAGTGCTTGATGTAGATCCCACAGTGCGGCGCCAACATAGGCCCGACCAGCATGGTTTTGATATAAGGCAGTCACTCCGTGTGAAGCACAGAGTCTGGACAGCTTAGCTGCTTGTTTGGCAAATCCATCAAGCTGGGGCAGTAATGGCTTCGAAAGATCATACTTATAGTAGGCCATCCGAAGGTATGGCACTTGTGACTTGGCCAGCTCGGCGATGTACCTCTCGCTGGCCACATTGACCGCGTTGACGTTGCTTGCCGCAATGGTGACGCGCTGGTCCGACTCGGCGAGCGCGTCCACAAGAATTCCGAGTCGATCACTCAGGTGTTCTGGATCGATTTGACCGCCTTTTCGCAAAGTCGCTTCAATGCCATCTGCCGATATCGCCTTCAGCCTTCGCCCAAGTTCGGCAAAGTCCATCTCCTGGACGTGCTTGGCAAAAATGACGACAGGATTCTTTCGCGGCGGATCTGCGGCTCTTACAGACCTTGCCCAAATATGCGTTAAAGCTGCGGCAGCTGCACCGCTGAATAGGCTACGTCGGTTCAACATGGTTGCGTCTCTTGGAGTACTAAGTTGTGCGGCCCGCTGGCTTGGAGAGTTAAGGTGGGTCATTGCCTCCCTTGCTGAAAGGGTGACAGCGGAGAAGACGCCAAGTTCCTCGCCAGGCTCCAACCAAGAAGCCGTACTTACGAATGCTTTGAATCATGTATTCGCTGCAGGTCGGCTGGAAACGACAGGTTGGTGGAAGCATCGGCGAAATGAACTTCTGGTAAAAACGAACTAGCCCGATCAACATTATCGCTGGCAGCCGCAGCAACCGACTCGCAATCCACACAAGCCCTTTCATCATTCACTCTCAAACAACGCGGTTATCATTTCAGCAGTCGGCCTGAGTATGAGACACTCGCATCCTCAAGTCAATCAACTGCTTAGCGTGAACAAGCGCGTGGACGTTTCCATCGGCCCTACCACTACTTCGCATTCGCCGTTACCCTTGATTCGAATTAGCCGTCCCAAATCCACCAAAATGGTTCGCTCCCTAGACAGAGGAAAGCAATGTCCGACCCGGCAGCATGGATTTCAGAACGCAGCCAGTGCTTTGATAGTAGCGGAATTCGCAAAGTATTCGACTTGGCGGCGAAGCTCGAGAATCCTGTCAACCTCAGCATCGGTCAACCCGACTTTGATGTCCCAGATTCCGTCAAGCACGCTTGCATCGAAGCCATCCAACAGGGCAAGAACGCCTACTCTCCCTCGCAAGGAATCGGACCGCTGCGTAGTGAGCTTCAAGCACGAATCGATAAGCGCTTCGAACATGAGGACCGCGAGGCCTTTGTCAGTTCTGGCACAAGTGGCGGATTGGTCCTAACCGTACTAAGCCTGGTAAATCCCGGCGACGAAGTCGTTATCTTCGACCCGTACTTTGTCATGTACGTCCCTCTGGTGCAACTCGTGGGTGGTGTTCCGGTATTGGTTGATACTTATCCAGACTTTCGTATCGACTTAGACAAAGTCGAATCTGTGATCACGGACAAAACGAAACTGATTCTCTTCAACTCCCCTGGCAACCCAACTGGTATCGCTGCCAGCAAAGAAGAAGTGCAAGGTCTCGCTCAGCTTGCGGCGGACAAGAACATAGCCTTGCTATCTGACGAGATCTACAGCCAGTTCGTCTATGACGATCAGGCGCATACTCCGGCGGACTACAATCCAAACACAATCGTAATCGATGGCTTCTCCAAAAGTCACGCGATGACTGGCTGGCGCGTCGGCTGGGTTCACGGCCCGTCCGAAGTGATCCAAACGATGATCAAGCTGCAGCAGTATTCCTTCGTCTGCGCACCCCAGCCTGCTCAGTGGGCTGGCCTAGCAGCACTCGACGTCGAAATGACCCAGTATCAAGTAGACTACCGTCGAAAGCGTGACATGTTGGTCGCGGGACTCAAAGATGATTTTGAATTCACGGAGCCCGGTGGAGCCTTCTACCTGTTCCCTAAAGTTCCGGCGGGCACTGGTACTGAATTCGTCACCAAGGCGATTGAGAAAGACTTGCTGATTATCCCGGGCAGCATTTTTAGCTCGCAGGACTCGCACGTTCGTATATCCTACGCCGCCCCCGATGCAACAATTGAAAAAGGCATCGATATCTTGAAGGGACTCGTTCGAGGCTAAATCTGAAAGCGCGCCGCGGAAAACAGCGAAGGCTGCCGATGCTGGGAGCCTGTTTAATCGACACACCTTTGCAGTCACGCTGATCACAGGCTGGAGTCCTAAGCCACTCCTTGTGAAGAAAGCCAAGTCAACCGCGCTAGATCTTATCGCCTGACCCCTTCGTCAGCGCCATGAAGGCTGACTCGAGGTTGGTTTCTTTCTCGGCGAATCGTTTGAATGCAAAACCACCTTCAACTAAAGCTGTCGAGAGTTGGCTGTAGTCTTCCAAGGAATCCCCGAGGGTCACTTCAAACACCCCCTTCTCCTCCGCAACAGCACTGACCGAAGATTGGCTTTCCAGAAACTTGCCAGCCTCTCGGTGCCGCTCAGGATTTGCAATCTCAATCTCTAGAATGGTGTTCGGACGCACTTCTCTAAGTAAATCCTCAATCGTCGAGTTGAATCCCATTTCGCCGCGATTGATGATCCCCACCTTGTTACAAATATCTGCCAGCTCAGGCAAGATGTGACTGCTCACCACGATCGTCTTACCCAACTCCCCAAGCTTGCGGAGCAAGTTCCGCATCTCGATCCTCGCGCGAGGATCCAAGCCAGAAAGTGGCTCGTCGAGAAGCAAGACTCGAGGATCATGCAAAAGCACCCGAGCTAAGCCTAGGCGTTGTGTTTGCCCCCGAGACAAGGTGTTAGCGTAGGCATCACGTTTGAAATTGAGATCGACAACCTCGAGCATTTCATCGCAGCGTTTGCGTCGTGCAGGGCCCTGAATACGATAAGCGGCTGCAAAAAACTCTAAGTACTCAATGACCGTCATATCGTCGTACACACCGAAGAAGTCAGGCATGTAGCCAACTAGCCTTCGAATCTCTTTAGGTTCGGTGTAGATCGAATTTTCACATACGTAGGCTTCACCATAGGTCGGAGCAAGCAACGTCGCGATGATCCGCATCGTCGTTGTCTTCCCTGCACCATTGGGGCCGATAAAACCGAAGAGGTCTCCCTCCTCCAATTCGAGATCGATGCCACGGATGGCATACATATCCCCGTATTTCTTGGTCAAATTAGTTGTCTTGATCACTCGACAAAATCCAATTACTCTTCGGCGCGACGTATTACTTGCGTTTGCTGAACTTTGACACAGGAATGATCACTCGACACCACACCTGATCCAATTCCTGCTTCACATCGACTTGCTTGTCACCAGAAGCAATGATCTGTAATTGTGACACAGGCTTACTCAACTTACCGATCAAAATTGCCTTGTCGGAATCAAGTAGGTTGCTCTGATCCAGGAACCCCTGGTAGCGATGCTTGAGAGAGGTGTAATTCTGCCCTGTTGCCGCCTCATGAAACATCATCAGTTCCATCAAGCGATCCAATGAATCCCGGCTAGCCGGATCCCACTTCGTACTGATCGATTTCTGATCGAAAGACTTTCGCTCGTTGAGCTTACGTGCAATATCCTTTGGAATCGTCTCTGAGGATATCCGGACGCTCGTGCCAACTGGGATTCGACTATTCAGACGGTAATACCAATTATGGTAAAACAGCACACCATCGCGAATCTCTTCCCCAAACGGATTTCGAAAGCCACCAGCAAGCTGGTCCACTCCAGCAATTTCACTAAGTGCCGATTCTTGACTATCCATCTTGCCTTGCCATTCACCAAAGAGGCACTTTGTTCCCCCAGCTCCGACCCCAACGTTCTTGAGTGCCGTCCCGCCAAGAGCGGTTTGATCAATCCGGTACAGCGGCATGCCTCGCCCGTTAGTCAGCTGTGAACCAAGCGCCCCAAGACCATTCCCAGGTAGGCCCTGCCAATCCAATCGCACTGGCAGCTCTTCATCAGCGGACGAGATATCCAATGTCTGCGCATTGCCGCTATACACATGTGCCCATTGATAGCCACTCGTCGCCCCTGTCTCATAGTCCAGATCGACAATCTGAACCGAATTCACCAACACGCCGCCAGGCCTTGACTGGAGACAGTAAAAGGACAGCGCGGCTGAAGCGATACAAAGACTTACAATCGTAAAACACCAGCTAAAATCGGGCCGACGCAGGCAATGCACGCTTAAAAAGTAGTCAACCGGACCGATCAAGATCAAAACACCAATCAGGATCACTGCGATCTGACTAAACGAAACTGCTTCGACTCCCTGAAACACGTCTAGCGTTGCTCGCAGTTGGCCGACCAAATCGTTGTACCCGAGGTAGGAATGATCGCCCGAGTCAGACTCTGTTTCTCGATTCTCCAGAACTTCTTGACTTAAATAAGGGGCCACTACCAACTGCCACAAAACCCGCCGATCTGACCAGCTTGCAAAGGCTTCGGAGTCCAAATCTGTAGCAATGACACTTACGGTACCATGCCCGCGGGTAAAACGTGTCCACCAAGCCGTCGACCGATTGAGCCGATCGTTTAGTGTCAGTTGAGTATGCTCGGTGTTTTCAATGAGCAGAACATCAAATTCACCCAGTGGATCCTCCGGAGAAATCAACGACTCAATAACTCTTGGGTCGTCAACCCTCCCAACACCGCCGACGTCTCCTGGCAGAATCTCTGCAAGACCACCGGAGCCGAGCGACTGAAGATACTCGCTAGCAGTCGCAGCTGCCGAAAGAATACAGCCTCCGCCCCGACGCAAATATCCGTCAATCGCATTCCACCTCGGCTCGAATTCCTTCAGAAAACCGATATCGGCAGTGGATACAATGATTACGTCACAGGACTCGTAATAGAAGCCTTCCGGTGGCAGGTCAGACGCATCTTTAATCGTAATACAGGAAAAATTAGCGCCGGCCCCTTCTGCATTCTTGCGGCTCAGCTGCTCTAAACCCATTGATGCACCAAGGGCGAGCACTAAGGGCTGACCGGAGTCCAGAACTTTCCCATCTTCAGTACTCACCGTCGCAGTCTGCAGTACATTTTCTGCAGCCCCCAACACCTCGACCGTCACCGCAAAATTTTGTCTGCCCACTCGGATGGGCATCCAAATCTCGCGTTCCAACAACTCTTGAGTTTTCGTGTAGGCTACTTCGACACCGTCACCATCCAAGGACACAACGCGAATCATTTTCGCATCATTGACGAGCTGTCCCGACAACCGGACTCGTAAAGGACAGATGTGCCCAAGTTTCCAGTAGCCTGCAAATCCTGCCTGCACCTCCAAAGCAGGCTCTTCCTGCTCAGCTGCCGAGCGATCGGGAGGCTGAGCCTGCAGGAAATTACCGCTGAGGAGCAGAACTAAGCACAGCGACAAACCGCTGGACCAGAGAGCCCAACTCGAGAAATTGCGAAATGGTGACGACAACAGCTCGTCGACTTTAGGAATTGGCTTAGCCTCCAAGCGATCACCACCGGTTTTATCGAAATTGGGAACGACGAGAGACTCCCAGTGCGTTTGCCGCAGGGAGTGACGGTAGCCTCTGGTTATACGTTGTCGGCGATTAGAACGACCACTGACAACGTGAATTTTGAAGATCTTTTCGTCGCTTTACCGGATTAAGGTAGACGCTTCACCACGAGATTCTTGAAATAAACCACGCTGTCCGGATCGTGGGCTTGAAGAGCAAAAGTCCCTTCGCCAAGAAGTCGCTCAAAGTTCTTGTCGTAAGGCTTTTGACCATCCTTTTCGGTGTAATCCACCATCGTCTTGCCGTTGATTTTGAGCTGAATATTCCTTCCGCGAACGACAATCTCCTGAGTGTACCACTCGTCGTCCTTGATTCCCGGATCAGCAACATCGCTGACTGCGTACAGACCACTCGACTTCTTCTTGTCGTTGTGAGTCACGTTGACTTGGCACTCGAACCCCGCTTTGGGCCAACCAGACTCCTGGTACCTAGTGTGGAAGTAGATTCCTGAGTTGCTACCCTTGGTCGTCTTCACTTCGGCTTTAAAATGAAAGTTCTTAAAGGGCTTGTCTTGGCCGACATAAAATAGGTGCGCTCTCGGTCCGGCGCACATCAGCATACCATCCTTGACCTTCCAGCTCTGGGGATTCTCAGTCGTTACTTTCCACCCAGAGAGATCCTTGCCGTTGAACATCTTGGTCCAACCATCATCCGCTAGGGCAGAAGCCTGGACAAAAAGAACAACAACAACCGAGTATTGAATCACACGACTCATCAGAAACATTCCCTTCATAGCTGACCTTTGAGGAGTGTAGGTGCTCAGAAGCGGCACTCACCGCGCGAAAAGGTAAGACGTGAAACAGGCAGGCAAAAACAAAAAGGCCAAGTGCTGTGGCAGCTCTTGGCCTTAATTTTAATCCATATCACGTTTTGCAGGAGGCTATCAGTCCACATTTAAAGGACTTAGCCTGATCAGAAGGGCTTATTACTTGCCTTCCTTGTCACCACCGGGAAGCAGATCTGCCTTCATGCGGTCCGCAAAGGTCTTGTGCTCTTTGTCGCCGCTTTCCATCCCCTCAAGCTTCTTGAAGATTTCCTTGAGCTGAGCAATGTACTTCTCGTTCTTGGAGTCCTTCTTGTAGTCCTTGATGGGAAACTTCGTGTCCTCAATCAGCTCGTGAAGGGCCTCTCCGTATGGATTCCGCTTCTTCTTGCTTTCCCCCTTGATGTGACAGACGTAGCAATTTGCATCTGTGACCAACTTCTTGAAGTCTGCGTTGGCCTTCTCACCAGCGTACTTCGCCTTAAATTGGTCCGCGAGTTGCTTAAACGCGAAGGCGGGTGTCGCAAAGTTTGTGGCGACACACAGGACTGCCACCGCTAAAGAATACTTTTTCATTCCAAATCTCTCCTCAGGATGTAAGAGCCGAAACCTCTTCGACTCCTTTCACTCTACCAAGTAGCACCACTGTGGCGCTTGCTCAGACCTTGATCAGAACACGAGCCATTCCCTCAGACAATTCCACCCTGAGCGACCAGAGGGTCTTCGGAGGGTTCTTAGCACAGCAATATGGGCCGAGTCTGAATCAGGATCGGCACTTGGCTCAGTGAAAGTTTGCACCGATGTGAGGGGAAAATCAAGTGATCGGCCAAAATCCCATTAATTCAGTTAGTCACTGCACCGGTTCAGTCAGCCCGAAATCCAGGGGCGAAGCGGTCTTCGTCCAACTCGAAATCTACTGGCGTCACTGTGGTTAAGTCCATTTTACCTTCCCTGGGCACCTTCCACCTGACGCGCCGAGCATTGCCCCGCTCCAAGAACCAAGCTTCTTGGGACACTGACTGAAACCCATACGAGAAAATTTCAAAATTGTCAGGATCGTAGCACTTGCAAAAGATCTCCAAGCCCTCGTCGTACGCGTTGTCACTGCCCTTGAATAAGAATTTGTTAAGGTTGGCTAGAGTCCCGTCATAGGACAATCCCGCAACCGACAAATGCGTATCCTCCGAACAGGAGAAAACACAACTCTCCGCCCGGCGATTCAAGCTTACGAATGGCTCCTTCCATTTTAGAAATGATGTCATCGTGACTTTCTTT
>PKCQ01000610.1 GCA_002862265.1 Planctomycetaceae bacterium
TGGAACGACTACGGCATCGGCCTATTGCTCGCTGGTAAATCGCAACTGCGACAAGCGGCCGACGCGTTTCGGCAAGTCGAACAGCTGGATCGCGCTGACGGGCCAGTCAACTTGGCTCGAGTTCAGTTCTCTGAAGGCGATTTGGACGGAGCAACAGAGTCGCTGAAACGAGCCGCCGAAATGACGCCACCACCACCGGCCTGGACCTTGGCTTGGCTCAGTGGTGAGGTGAGTCGGCAGCAAGGTTACTTGAAGGATGCCGAAGCTAGCTTCCGCAGTGTGCTCGAGGATCAGACAGCCGAACGCCGCGAACGTGGTTTTGACTTTAGTCTGGACTACCGTATCCGCAATGCACTTGGCCGCACTCTGATTGACTTGGCGGACGTCGCCTACGATCGCGAGCAGACGGAAGAAGGCGATCGCTTGTGGGGCGAGGCAGAGAAGGAATTCTTGCGGGTACTCGAAACGGACTCCGAGAACTTGACCGCCCACGGCAACTTGGCTCGGATCTACTCTCGGAATGAAAACGCGGAGAAGGCGGATTACCATCGCGAAATGCAGCTTCGTTACAAACCCGATGACAACGCTGCAGATGTCGCTCGCCCCGCAGCGAGACGTCGTTATCCTGCTGCCGATCACGCAGCGGAATCACTCGTGATCTACTGGATGCATCGAGAAGGTGCCCCAGGTTTGCCGCCAGAGGCAGTGCAAGACGAGACAAGCGTTACTGTTTCGCGAGAGTAGCGACCAGCAAACCTCTCCTCCCGCTCGCGAGAGGATCCGTTAGCGCATCCCCTGCGTTCTACTCCACTTCATACATCTCAGTACAACAACGCTTACTCATGAACACCCCGGAAAACCGTGAAGACCAAGACGAGCAAAATGATGAAGTCATTGCCTCAGCACTGAAGAACTCTGTCACAGTGCTTGTTGCGGTCGCCATTCTGGTCGGTACCGGGTTCCTCGTTCGATCGTTTTATGTGGCCGAAGAAATCGTCGAGCAAGAGACGGAAATCACTCTGCCTGAAGAACGAGAAGTTGTCCAGGAAATCCCCTCGATGCCTTTCGTGGATATTACGAAAGAATGCGGTGTGGACTGGGTCCACATAAGTGGGATGGAAGGCGAAAAATTGCTGCCGGAAACTATGGGTGGTGGCATTGCCATCCTCGATTACGACCAAGACGGCGACGAAGATCTACTCTTCGTCGGGGGCACCACCTGGGAATGGTCCGAAGCTCCGAACCCGACCCCACGTTCTTTGTGCCTTTTCGCCAATGATGGAACAGGCAAATTCACTGACGTCACCGAGCCTGCAGGTCTCACAGCGAATTTCTACGGCATGGCCCCGGCTATCGGCGACATCGACAATGATGGCTGGCCAGATTTGTTTGTCACAGCCGTGGGAGAAAACCGGCTTTATCGCAACGAAAAAGGCAAGTTTACTCGCGTAAAAGGCACTGGTGGCCTAGCAGGTTCAAAGGATGCTTGGAGTAGCGGCGCTGTCTGGTTCGACTATGACAAAGACGGCTTATTGGACTTATTCGTCTGTGACTACGTTATCTGGAATCGCGATTTGGACTTGTCTTTGGCCTTTAGCTTGACGGGTTCCGGCCGCGCCTACGGACAGCCTACGGCTTTCAGCGGCACGAACTCGCACCTGTTCCACAACGAAGGCAATGGAGTATTCCGCGAAGTCACCGACGAGATGGGTATCAAAGTCGAAAACCCAAACACTCAAGTGCCTATGGGCAAGGGACTTGGTGTGGCGGCGATCGACATCGATGGAGATGGCTGGCAGGAAATCCTGGTCGCCAACGACACCGTCCAGAACTTCCTGTTCATGAACATGCAAGGCAAGGAGTTTGTCGAAGCCGGTGTACTACAAGGGGTTGCCTTTGACCGAGACAGTATTGCCACTGGCGCAATGGGCGTTGATTGCAGTTACTTCCGCAACAATGAAACGCTTGCGATTGCCATCGGTAACTTTGCCAACGAGCAGTCTTCGATGTACATGAGCCGTGGTGATGGCGCACCCTTCAATGATCAATCTCTCGTAACTGGGCTGGGCCCGTTAAGTCGATTGAATCTGACATTCGGAATTTGCTTTGCCGACTTGGATCTCGACTCGCGACAAGACATGGTGGCCGCCAATGGACACCTCGAAGAAGAAATCTCGAAGATTCAATCCACACAACAGTACGAACAGCCACCTCAATTCTTATGGAACGCTGGCTTATCAGGCTCCAGCGAGCTAGTCGCTTGGAAGTCAGAACAACTTGGTATGGATGCCTTTGCACTGATGGTCGGGCGGGGATTAGCCTATGGGGACCTCGATGGCGATGGCGACTTGGATCTAGTCTTTGTCGGCAACAGTAGTGCGCCTCGCATTCTACGAAACGACCAAGATTTAAAAAACAACTGGTTGCGTCTGTCCATCCAAGGCACCAAGTCCAACCGTGATGCGATTGGAGCAGTCGTCGAAGTCACCACTGGCAAGACAACGCAGCGGCGCATAGTCGCTTCAACACGAAGTTATATCAGCCAGTGTGAAGCCACTCTCACTTTTGGCCTCGGAGCCGTCACCGAAGTCGACTCCATCCAAGTCACTTGGCCCAGCGGTTTGCGAGAAACGTTTTCGGCTGAGGTCAATCAATTGACAGAATTGGTGGAAGGAAAAGGAAGACAGAGCAATTAGCGCGTCAGTGTCAGACTCGGTTATTGACACCAAGTTTCTTCGGATTCCCGAATGAAGCTTGCCCCTGCAAGAATCAATCACGAAGAAAAGAACCGGGAAAACACAATTACACTGCCATTTTCGCCTGCGCGTATCCCGGCAAGACTCCCGTTATCTCACTATTACACCTACCACGCCAACAGCCCCCAACTCACCAAAGTTATAGCCGATGAGGCAGTCCTGCAATGCCGCACTGCGATACGCGCAACAACAATCAATCACACACAACGAATCTGAACACCGGCTTATTTCTCACATAGCTCGAAGGGTATCTCGGCCCCGCGCAGCTGCCTCTACCGGATCTAGCGCCAGAGCTTCTAAATACCCTGGAACAATGAAACCATTTACGAGAGCGGCTGCGATCATCACCAATCAACCCACTAGAATTTCCATTGCACCTAGTCGAATCGAAGTCCGATTGACGCCGAGCCTAGTCGCAATGAAGAAGAGTGACGTTCCCAAAAGAGCATTAGCCCGAGGTGGCCTCCGTGTACCAAACGATTGATCATTTGTAAGGCTGCGACCTCCTCAGCATATTCCTCAAACGAGGACAGCAAGGTTCTAGCTCTTCAACCTAGCCTATACGGCTCGCGCATCTTAGCGGCTAGAAGCAGCCGGCTTGCCTCATCATCACCTACGATTTGCTGTTTCTTACCGTCCCAAAAAATCTCTCGCCTTAGCTGCTGAGATACATAGCCAAGCAATCCCGGAGTGATGGATCGCAGCGTTACATCGGGAGGCGAAATACATCTGTTTCGTGATCGCACGCAGTCCAAGAAGTTCTGCATGTGATCATTGGAAACATAGACGTTCTCCGGTCCGGCATCAAAGCCTCGCTTCTTCCACTCTGGATTTGAAGCTGTGATTCGTCCACGAGTCACATGAAGCCATCCATCTTCGCCAATCCACTTCGTACCTACCTTGCTCTGCGACGAAATGACCGATTCGATACTGCGAGCATGGGTACAGCGGATTTCATACTGATGCGGAGTGTCATAGACTTCCGTTTCCGGGAACCGCCAATTGACAGCTTCGACCGTCCGCGGCCCCGATGCGTCTTCACCGATGGACCACTGCGCGATGTCGTTGTAGTGACCGATCCAATCCATCAGCGCGCCTCCGCCAAAGCCTCTTGAACCACGCCACCAACGGTGATGCCTGGCTCGCATATAAGGCAACTTCTCAGCAGGTCCGCACCAGATATCATAGTCCAAGCTGTCCGGAGTTTTCTCGAGCTTCGAATCCCCCATCGGCTTGGCATACCCCGGAGGTAAGCCCACCTCTATCTTCTGGATCTGGCCCAACAATCCATTGCGGACAATCTCTGTAGCTTGACGAAACAATCGATCCGATCTCTGCTGTGAACCGGTTTGAAAAACTGCTTTATTCTGCTTCACAGCTTCGCAAATCTTCAGACCTTCCGCAAAGCTATGAGCCACTGGCGTCTCACAGTAAACATCCTTGCCTCTATCCATCGCTTCGATCGCGCACAAGGCATGCCAGTGATCCGGCGTCGCTACCACTACAGCATCGACATCTGATCTCGCACAGAATTCACGATAGTCCTTGCAGACAAAGACCCCATCAGCGGAACCATAAGCTTTCTTGATCGTGTCCACGGCTCCTTGTCGCCCCATCGCCCTGCCCGTGCCCCAAGGGTTGTCTCGATAGTGCAAATCGTGGACATCACAAACTGCGGTGACTTGTACGTCTTTGCGTTTTAGAAGATCATCGAGCAAGTACATGCCGCGGCCACCAAGCCCGATGACTCCAACTTGAAGCTTCGAATTGGCCGTACAGCCGAAGCAGAACGAATGGACAGGGACGAGGTCGCCAGTGCTACTGTCGAGACCTGGATAGCCTTGCGGCGTTGTATTTGATTTGACAAGAATCCTCTCCTAGCCTTGATCCCAATTTTGTAGCAGCACGGCGTATGCATTATCCATTTTTCAGCAACAGTTGTCAGTCATGTCCCACATACCTGACCTTGACCACAAAGTTTTCGCGGTTTCGATCACGGAGTCTTCGCTGAAGCCATGAGAAACACTCGTTTTGTGACTAGCCATTATTATTGCGGTTGCCGATCGATCTCACGTTCCCGGACGCTTGAGCTCATC
This sequence comes from Planctomycetaceae bacterium, assembly GCA_002862265.1. Classification (GTDB taxonomy): domain Bacteria; phylum Planctomycetota; class Planctomycetia; order Pirellulales; family Pirellulaceae; genus Aureliella. The sequence continues at coordinate 4,853 of PKCQ01000610.1, forward strand.
CTTACTTCCAGTCAAACGCGAAGCGCAGTTCGAATCTCGTCGAAGAATTCAGCGACGAGCGGCTTACAATCAGGGTCTTTGATTCGGACCGGAGCACTTCCGGTTTGATAAGGATGTTCTCCTGCCTGAAAGACCGCAAACACATCCTTGAGCAAAACGAAGCGTCCTGATGCTGGACCGCATTTTGCAGGCGATGATCTATCCCTGCTCTCTCGTAGAAGCATAGAATCATTCGTTCTTAAGAACTGAACAACGGCAGGATGAGAGCCATCTGCAGCCCAGATCTCACCAGTCACCATCACTCCGATAGATCCATCAAAATGACCGCCAAAGTCTTCGGCCATGCAGGTCTTGTCTGTATTCGGTCAAACCAATGCAGGACGAAAAGCTAAGGGGGCTTCGATAATATTTCGAGGATCTTCTCTACCTTCACCCGGGAGACCCGTTTGCAAGCAGACAAAAACTTCTTGCGGTAATCACACGCTTTTGCCTCAAGTTCTTCGATCTGCTTCAAAGGCCAACCAGAGCCCCAATCGCCTCAGCTGGTAAGATAGTCGCCGAAGCACACCGATGATTCCGAGATTCTTTCGCCATAGAACTGCAAGCCGTTAACTCAAGAAGCCCACTAGCAAGCCAATGCCACATATCCGGTCGAATCAATGCATCCGTTGAAGGCTCACCGAACAGGTTCAAAATCCAGCACATTACCACGGCGGCAACTTATTCGGCTTTGACCAATAAACGCGAGCGAGCAATACGTTTCCTCGATATCCAGATCGTGGCATCCACTCGCCAACTGTTATCCACGACTCGTCAGGGCTAACGTTAGTAACATCAAAGTTACCCATCAGAGCCACTTCATTGGGAGCTTTGACTCCGTCGCCTACCAGCGGTAGTACAACTTGTTCCGTTGACTTGATCAAACACCGCTTTTTCAAGTCCACTTTTGCCAACCAGAGCGGTGAACGCCAACGGATTACGTTTGGGTTTGACTGATCTTTGCGAGTGTAAACCAAAAAGAGCCCTTCGCTGTGCTGCAGCCAATGTTGTTGCGTTGTCGACATATCGAGCGGAGTTCCGTCCTCCCAGCACCATGCCTTCTTCGGCTCCCAGTTCAAGCCATCCTTACTGACGGTCACATAACCGCGATTATCCTCAGCTCGCAGTGTCACCCAAAACTGATCGCCGTGCTTGACCACGCTTGGCTCCAAGAGCCCCCGACCCACCTTATTGTGTAACGCGGGACCAACCTCTTTGATGCGTAATTCCGATCCATCAAAACTGCATCGCACCCCTGCCGCCATGCGATTCTCAGCCGCTGGCCCGAAGGTGAAAGACATTTGCACGTCGCCGCTGGGAAGTACATGACGCTGACCGCAGTTGTTGGAGTAGATGAACGAACCGCGAGGGTCATCCCACTCAAGCGTCTTGCGCCCCGACCAAATTCCGTCCGCACCGCGAGTGACATACACCGGATAGCGCGGCAATTGCTCTTCTCGAGCGAAATAGTCGCCTTTGTAGAAGACAACATGCCCGAGCGCGATGACAGAATCGCTTTGAGGATGATACTGCGGTGTTACATCGCAAACAGCGGCTTTTAAACCTGCGTGTCCCGGCATCGGATCGCGTCCGAGTGCAGCGATCGGCTCCGGCTCCGACCACGTTTCCCCTAGATCCTTCGTAATAGCCCAGTGCACTTGCCCAAAGTAGTCCGAGCCTCCGATCTCTTGGAGATTCATTAGCACCATAGGCTTGCCTACTCGGTCAGGCATCGCACAAGCGCGAGGGTGAAACCAAGTACGACTCTTGCCGTCGCGATTCTCCCAGAGCGATTGTTTGGTGATAGCAGCGATCAAGGAACCGGGGGCGGCCGAACTTGTCGCAAATTCCTTGACGTTGTCTCGATCATCCGCTGCCGCAACCTCAGCAAGCAAAACCCGAAGTTTCTCCAATTGCTGGAGTCGCTTCTTTGCTAGGCTGTTCTTTTCGTTTGGGTCCTCGGAAAGGTTAAATAATTCTTGCTTCTCATCCTTTCCTCTGCCATGAACGACCAGTTTCCAGTCGCCGAATCGCAAAGCTCGAGAACGCCAGTTCGGACCAGCAGTATAGATGGGCCGCGGTGCAATCGACTGCCCGTCCAGCAATAAACCTCGAATATCCATTCCATCCCAATTGAGATCCTCGCTTGACGGAAAACCAGCAAGTGCGCAGAAAGTCGGCACCCAATCGGTAATGTGCACCGGAGAATTTATCTTCCCAGCTTGAATTCGTCCAGGCCAGGAAACGAGCGTCGGAACACGGGTCCCACCTTCGTACACGCTGCCCTTTTGCCCCCGCAAAGGAAGGTTGTTACCAGTCAGTCGCCCGCTGGGACAATTGTCGTCGGGATACTTCAAGTCATTGTTTTCGGCCGTACTGCTGCCGTTGTCACTCGTAAAGACAACGAGCGTTTTTTCATACGCCCCAATTTCCTTCAACGTATCGAGAACCCGAGCAACGCTATGATCCAAGTGCATTACAGACGCCGCATAATGCCTCGCAACTTCACCTTCAATGTTTTCAGGTACACGCTCGAGCCATTCCTCTGGCTCCTTGAGCGGCAAGTGAACGGCCGTGTAAGGCAAATACAAAAAGAAAGGTGCATCATTACGAGACTTGAGCCAAGCAATCGCCTCATCGGTGAGCAGATCAGTCACATGCCCTTGCTCTTCAAGCAGAGTTCCGTTTCGATGCCAAGTGTGGCTGTAGGAACCCTTCTTATAACGATGAATCCAAGGGCTGATACCGCCCGCGAGTGCTCCATAGCTGTGATCGAATCCAAAGTGGTTAGGGCCCCACTTGGGAAGCGAGCCGAGATGCCATTTTCCGACCAAACAGGTATCGTAGCCAACCGACTTCAGCGCGCGAGGCAGCGTCAACGTATCGGGAGGTAACGCTGACGTATTGACTGGGGTCGTCACCCCAAAGCGACTCCAATGTCGCCCTGTCAGCAAACCAGCGCGTGTTGGACTACATACCGGTGCTACGTAATGCTGCGTGAGCTCGAGCGACTGCTCAGCGATTGCGTTCAATTGAGGCGTCGGGGCATTGCCATCATGAAACTCAACGTCAGCCCAACCCAAATCATCAGCCATAATAAAAACGATGTTGGGCTTTCTCGCATTATCGGCTCTGCCATTCATTGGCAGCACTATTAAGAGCAAGATCAAGAGTACTGAAAACCGCAAATGCATCATATTGCCCTCGACACTTCTCACAACCGCTCTACCCACAATCGCTCCAAAACGCGGCCGATCGCAAAGCCTACTTTAGCCCCATTGCCTTGCGTAGCACCGGCTCAAACGCATCAGCTTGTCGCATGAAGCCCAGGTCACTGGCGTGCGAACCATCCGTAGCTCCATCACCGTCATCTCCATAGAGCATATCGCCCTCGATGTAGTACAAGTCGTTGACTCCTGCTGCCAAAAGTCTTTCGTAGACTTCTCGCAATGCAGCATGATTGGCATCATGATGTTTGTCGCGCGTGGGTAAAATCCAGCTATTGGTGTTGCGACGATCTTCAACCAATACGATGGGAGTACGGGGTTTCTTCTCGCGCATCTGCTTGACCAAAGGCACGCATTTCTTGCGAACCATATCAGCATTCATATTGGGCAGGCAATCGATGACAAACACGGATGCGTCTAACTCAGTGAGGAAGTCACCCACGGCTGCGTCCATCTTGCCGTTGCCGGAAAAGCCAAGGTTCACCACGTGCATATCAAACCGTCGGCCGAGAATCGCAGTGTGCACCATACCAGGCCGACTGGCGCAAGCACCGTGTGTGATGCTCGTCCCGTAAAACACGATTGTTTTGTGACGCGGCTCAAACTGCTTGAATTTCGAGCCCGGCTTGACTCCGATACTGAGCCTTTGGACTCCGTTATAAAGCGGCAAATATGCTGCGTACTCACGCGAACCAGTTGCCAGACCACTGACAACTTTGGTTTTGACATGTTGCGTAGTAGGCCGAGTTACTTGAACCCACCTCCATCTACCTTCACCGTCTCGAGCGTAAAGGTCAATTCCACTGACACCCGTCGCAGGCATGTGGGACATCGCCAGATTCCGGCTAAGCAACTCGTAGTCGACATGAATTTCCGTGGAATCGGTCTCAAACCGAACCATCATGCCGGCCGAGTGACGGCTCAGATTCCACACATTGCTCGTTACTGTCTTTTGAGCGCTCGCCGGAAAGCGATCAAACCATCTCTCGCGGGGCTGATCTGGCAAGATTCTCCCTTCCACATCGCCTAGCGTCACATCGAACCATAACAAACCATCGGCTGCTTTGGCCCGTTCTGCCATCTCCGGATCAAGCCGGCCGATAGGAGCAGGCTTGTCTTGGGCGTTTACAATAAACGGATGCGTGAGAAGCCATGCATAAAGCAACAAGAATAAGCGCATGTTTACGTACCTGATTTGTGTTCGATCCAATAGAGGCAATAGTACCACATCGAGTCACATCGAGTGCAGCAGCCACTCGCTAACTGCTACCTGTTAATTCTGCAGCTCATCGCCGATGCACATATATCCAGCCCAGAGTAGTGGGTGTCGGCCTGTGGTGAGTTTATCCGCCTCTCGGCCAGCTGGCATGAGAGCAGGTTCGTCAGAGACAAGAAAGTCCTTCGGCCATAGAGCTAACGTCGCTCTACGCCATGCTGTCGAGCTATCGGATAGCTCGCGCTCTACTAAATAACGTATCAGCAGATTCGCAGTGCTCTTGCCACCCACCGACCAACGACTCACACCCCACACCCC
>PKCQ01000605.1 GCA_002862265.1 Planctomycetaceae bacterium
GGCGAGTCCACTGGCAAAGGTACCAAGTCGGAATGGCTGAGCTATCGCCAAAGGGCTCGTCGTAGTGCCAGACGAGCTGGTCCAGAATCGAAACTGCATCCGGTGTGACTTTGTATTCGTGGTGCTCTGTCTTCGCCCAACTTGCAACCTGCTGAGCATACTCCGTCTCGTCAAAATCGGCTTCGTTGAAACCAATGCTAAAGGAGTGAATGGGCTGATCGAGTTGCTGCTGTGCTAGCGCAACGATTAGTGAAGAGTCGACGCCGCCAGACAAGAATGCTCCAAGCGGCACGTCGCTTCGCAAGCGTAACTCGATCGAATCACGCAACAGGTGATCCAACTGCTTGCAGGCTTCTTGCTCACTGATGTCCTTCTCGACACCGAAATCGAAATCCCAGTAATTTCGGACCGACATGCCTTGCTCGCCAAAAACAGCAAAGTGCCCCGGAGGGACTTTGGCCGTATGCTCGTAGATCGAGCCAGGATGCGGCACGTACTGATAAGTCAAATACTGGTCGATTGCAGAAGGCGAAATCGAACGGTCAAAAGTCTCGCACTCGGCGAGTGACTTGACTTCGCTGCCGAAAAGCAACTGGCCGTCGCGATACTGGTAGAAGACAGGTTTTTTGCCGAGTCGGTCGCGAGCGAGGATGAGCTGCTTTTTGATGCCATCCCAGATCGCAATGGCAAACATACCATTCAGGTGTGCGAAACAATCCGTGCCCAAATCTTCGTAGAGGTGGACTATGGTTTCTGAGTCGCTATCGCTGCGAAACTGATGGCCGGAGCCTTCGAGTCTTCGACGCAGATCGCGATAGTTATAGATCTCGCCATTGAAGACCATCCAGATCGAGCCGTCTTCATTGCTCAGCGGCTGGTGACCGCCAGCGAGATCGATGATCGAAAGCCGGCGGAAGCCGAGTGCCACGCCAGGCACCAGTCCAGCGGCGTCCCGAGCGAGCGGCTGGAGACGCATTCCACGATCGTCGGGGCCTCGATGCTCAAGCGAATCCACCATTTTGTCCAGCACGGCGGGTGGGAGCGCTTTCGCCTCGTCCAACCACATTCCACCGGTGATACCACACATGGGCTAGCGCTAATCCGCTCGAAAATTAAGTTTGCTGGGGTCAAAAGGCCTCGGATTCGAGAAAATTCGGCAACTTAGCCAATTCTCGCCGAGGAATCGTTTCGATAGGGAGTATAGCACGGTGGCGCGAGACCTTCTTGTGCGGGGAAGTCGAGGTAGCTGTGACCTATCCACTTACCCTAGAATGCAGCAATTTGGTCGTGAGTTTACTCACCACAGTGCTTTCATCGGTGCCATGCCCAAGACAGTTCAGCTGATTTGAACTGCTCTCGAGGGAAAGGCATCGAAATCCAAGGACGTAGTACTTCCACCGATTTGCATTGAGCAATTCAGTGGATGTGAAAGGTAGGAGAAGGAAATGACCAACGAGAAGTCGAAGTTGCTGTTGTTAGGTTTGTTGGTTTACTCTTGCCTTAGCCTCTGTTTTCAGCTCACGGCACCTGCCCTCGCACAGGACGTAAGTCCACCGAGTATCGATATCGAGTTACCTGAAGGAGCAGATGAATTTGGCACCGCAGACTTCACGGTCGAGCAAACCGTAACTGAGGCCCAGGCCGCTTCCTGGGCTTGGTTTCTAGCTATCATTTCTTCCCTATGCACCGGCATACCCGCCATGATCGTCGGTCTCGTCGTCGGTTATTTTGTCGGCAAGAGTCGCGCGCCTCGACCAACGGCTGAACAGAGTTAAGATATCTAACAAGAAGAGAAATGAACTCTCTGTCTACAGAATCACGGCTATAAAATGTAGGCGGCAAAGACTTCTCGAAAGCGGAGGTAGGCTCTCCGCTACCACGGCGTTGAAGGGTGCATACAGTTGAAGGACGCATACAGCGAGCGTGACACGGCTCCCGCTAAATAGCGTGACGAGTTCTTTCACACGAAAATTCGAAAGCAGAATGGCCTATGCTCTTCGTGATCGGAGTCGATATCGAATGCTTCATTTCGCATCATCACGCATGTAACACCGCCACAACGAACGCAGATTACTAAGCGTGCTGCGGCAACGACATTTCGGATTCGCGGGCGAAATAGCCAGCAGATTCTATCGAGTCACGGCCAGCATTGAGTCCAGCGTCAATCATTTCGCGTGGTAGCGAGAAGTCAAACCACTGAAATTGCCCGACTTCAGGACGTATCAAAACGTCGGCTAACTCAATCGCGCGAGCACGAATGAGACTCTCACCGATCTCGCCCATTACAAGAGAACGTGCAAGCCTGATTCGCAGTTATCGACCGCAGATATGTCGGGCCAACATCGACTCCGATTGTTACATCTGAGTAGAAGCTGCTAGCAACTTTAGTTGGCAACGAGTCGAGCACACCAAAATCGCATAGCAGCATGTTCTCCCATTCTACCGGAGGAAAGACTCCGGGAATGGATGCCGAAGCGACGATTGCCTTGCGAAGCGATCCTTGCTCGAGAACAATCTGTTCACCGGACTTGAGGTCCACCGTAATTATGCTCATTGGTACCGAGCAGTCTGTGATGTCGATGTCTGGCACGAGAGCTGCGACGATCTGATGAAGGAAGTTTGCTTTTAGCAGTGCACGACGCGTGAACAGTCGAGTCAGTAAGCTTCGCGCCCAAAGAAAAGACTTGATGCGATCGTACCAAGCCAGGACTCCAGATTGACCCGAGCCGCTGTTGGTCGGATGTGCTCCGTAAAGCGAAGCTTGCTTGGTCTGAAACTCTTTTGACTCCAAGTAGTCGATGGTCGATGCGGTACAGTCAGCGATATTTGGATTTGTCGCGTAGATTGCGCCTGCAAGGCTACCAATGCTAGTACCAACTATACGGTTGATGCGGAAGCCAGATTCTAGGATGGCTCGTAGTGCACCGATATGAGAAACGCCTCGCGCGCCGCCTCCCCCCAAGGCCACCGAAGCCGAAAGCTGTCTACGTCCGCGCGTCAGTTGCATACCGCGCTTAAAAATCATGGTAAATATCGCATCGTGATGGGATCTGGTTCTACTCCTTCGGTTTCCTGTCATCCCTCGTCTGCGATCCAAGCGCCCAACTGCGTGACTTGTCGAAAGTGACGTTGTCTGGGAGTTTGCCTGTCAAACGACGGGACAAATCATCACAGGCTACTTCGCCCGAAAGTTGCGTTGTCTCGTCAGCGTTGCGAGCAACGTACAGACTGATGCAAAGCATGCCCATGGCATCTTGGATTCGCTGCAAGAGGAAGTTCATCGAGCACTGGCGATTGGCAGCTTGAGCTGGTGAGTTCGTATCGTGCCCGAAATCTCGAAATACTGAGTCGACAGAAAATCGCAAGCCAACTTAGCATGCTTTTTCAATTCGTGGAGCAAATCTGCGAATCGGGGACTCTGCTGTCTCATTATTCACATGCCCGCCATCCATTTGACATACTGCAACATCGGACCTTACCACATCCATGTATGTTGAGGATTGAATGGATTCGGCTGCTTGATGCCAGCTGCAAATAGTATTCGTCCTATCGGTTCAAAGTATTCTTTACCATGCGCCTTCACGAGCGATTTGAAGAACGCCATGCCGAGCATTTCTCCTTCCCCTCGGTAAATGCAAGGTGCTAGGAACTCGTGCACGTTGTCCCCGAATAGAAAACCATGTAAGAACGAACGTCCAACATGTGTCTTCATCATCAACTCGATGGCTGCGTATTTTTGCACTTCGTTAACGAAGATTTTGGCGATGATGCAACCCATCTCACCGCGAATACCCCATATCGGGCAAATTCGCGCACCATTCAGTGAAAGCATCATGAGCAACAATATGTCCCGCGAGTTCCCGACGTGCAATGGATTCCCCGTAAGTCTTACGGTAGCCTGCCCAAGGGAGAATGTTAGCCAGCATAATGCGCATCGTGCCTGCTGCGTTGGCTCACAGTGAAACGCGTCCGATGTTGAGCGCGTACTAGGCAATGGTAAGGCCATCTCCCATAGCTGGCTCAAGTAAGTTCTCTGCAGAACCACAAAATCGCGGAAGACTAAACCTTGATTGCGAGCGTTTTTCAGCGCGTGTAGACCGTATTGCTTAATCTGAAACTGCTCAGTTTTTTGGTCGGATAAACATGAAAGCTGGAAGTGATGATGAGATCTTTTTGCGAACTAAGATCTGATAGAAGCCTCGACTGTTGCACTGCGCTGAGACACCGGTTCTATGCCAGCCATTTTGCATGATCTGCGTTGTCGTTTACTCGTTTTTCCAGTAGCCAAGCATGACCTGAGGTGCGCGAATCAAAAGCTCGCCGACCTCTCCAGCCGACAGATCTTTGTTTGGATCATTTAACTCGATGATACAACACTCTGTGTTGGACAGTGGCAGACCGATGGTGCCAAGTTGATTGCTACCATCCACCGGACCGGCATGTGTTACGGGCGACGCCTCTGGTTGCCCGTAACCTTCGACGACTTGTGCACCGCTGTGATGGGCAAACTCAGAGCCAACTCCAGCTGGCAAAGCTGCAACTCCCGAGATGACCCACTTAAGGGAACTCAAGTCGAAGGGATTACAGCCGCGGTGAACTCTCACTCGTTGGTTCAGCGCTGCCAGCATTGCAGGCATCCCATAGGAGTGCAAGTCACGAGCGTGCAGCCAAGCAGCCAGTTTCACTGCAGCTTGATCTATCTATTGGTAGGATAACTCGCCTTGTAAGAATTCAGCCACGATGTGATCAGGAAACAGTGCCGCGCTTCGCGCGAGCAACTCCGAAGCAGCGATATTGAGATAATCAAGTTGCTGCGGGACGCCGTTTGGATAGAGCTCCGCAACCGATGGTACTTTCCACGGGTGAAGTTTTTCATCGTCGCGAAAATTGCTGGATGGAATGATGGATATTGAGCTACCTCCCGAGCCAGTATTGAGCAAGACGTACCACCGGCGACGTTGCCGGGCATCCAGTTTCCGTTCATCGCGTCCTGCACTCCGCGCTGATCGGTTGAGCGATCGGAGATGTCGACTACGGCTCGAGACAGATCTCGGCCAAGTCACCTCCCCAAGAGCTCGCTATCGAGTTCCTGTGGAGCTCACAGCCTAAGCACCAAATTCAAAACCAGTTGCGGTCATGGCCACACTTGTTACTTTCGCCTCACAAGCGAGGACGCGAGTTTTCGAGAGTTGGGCGATTGGTGATCGCCGAAGCATGTCGCCCTTCGAACACCTAATAAATTACTCTCCAGGAACGGCTGAAAGTCAAATAAGATACCCCTAGAGAGTGTTTCAGGTGGCTCAGGGTTTTTACAAAGAAGTTCTGTTGACTTAAGCACAAGCATCACAGCCAGCTCCTCAAAATCGTGGTTTGGAAAAGTTCGTAGGTATTCGAGGGTGAACTGTTGGGCTGGACCAAGTCGCGTGGAGCAGTGAACATAGTCTGCCGCCACCATCTCCTATCTGGATCAGTGCGTGTTCCGATAGAAAGTGAGCGATGGCCAGAATTCTCACGCGCAAGGATCAGGACATTACGCAGAACAGCCAACTCCTCGCTTTCTCCAGTGGTGGAACGCGCCTGGAGGCCCAGGAGGTCTATTGGCTCTGGCGTTGCCGCTTATGCTCTCGGCAGGATTTGTATCGATCACGCTCTTCACTGATCGCACCCTGCTGTTTTGGCACTCCGAGACATCCGTCGCGGCCGCGATGGGCGGTGGTGCTTTGTACTGGTCGATCATCTGCTTCCCGATGGGGATGCTCGGTTATATCAGTACTTTCGTTTCGCAATACCGAGGTGCTGGGCAGGAATCACGCGTCGGCGCGGCTTACCAACATGCAATCATGCTGGCCTGGATCTTTGTGCCAGTGATGCTCTTTGCAATTTGGACCGCGGACGACATTTTTCGGTGGTCTGATCATAGCGAGACGCTAGTTGAGCTAGAGGCTCAGTATCTGCGCATCCTTTTGTTCGGCGGGATTGGTGTCTTGTTTTACAGTGTGCAGAGTGGTCTGCTGACGGGGCAGGAACGCACTGGAACGGTGTTGGCCATCGATGCGGTAGGCACAGTTCTTAATCTGGTGCTCGACTTTCTTCTCATCTTCGGATGTGGCCCGATTCCTGAGATGGGATTGAATGGTGCCGCGATTGCAACAGCTGCTTCCTTTTGGTTGAAAATCCCAATTGCCATGTGGTTGCTACGGCGCGATATGGGACTCTGGAAACAATATGAACTAGGCACATGGCATGCATGGGAACCGAGTACGCTGCGTCGGTTGTTCATTTATGGTGGGCCCGCAGGCTTGCAGTTGTTGGCTGAGGCGGGATGCTTTTCAGTGATTATGCTTCAAGTCGGGAATCTCGGCGAGCTTGAGATGGCTGCAACGACTCTCGCCTTGGGGCTGAACGTTCTCGCATTTGTACCGATGATCGGACTTGGCACCGGCTTGGGGGTCTTGGTAGGTCAAAGAGTCACGGAAGGTCGATTGGACCTCGCTAAACGTACAGTTCGCTCCGCTCTCGTTGTGACGCTACTCTATACATCGGCATTTGCTTTGTATCTGGGTATTGCTCCGGAACAAGTGATTTCGGTTTACTCCTGGGGCACCTCTACCGAAAGATTTGAGCAGATTCGACCTATGTTGATTCCTTTGCTGCGAATCATTGCTGTTTACTGTATTTTGGACGGTTTGCAGGTAGTTTTCGTGGGTGCAATTAAGGGCGCTGGAGACACCTGGTATGTGCTGCTAGCAACCATTCTTGTGTCTGCTGGCGCCGTGATAGCGGGAATTATGTGCCAGAAATATCTAGGCCCCAGTCTGTTGCTCTGGTGGTATGTTGTGGCTGGCTGGGTTACCGCCATGGGAATCGTCTTTGGCAGCCGCTATCTTAGTGGTCGCTGGGAAACCAAGCGGGTGATCGAGAGATTCGATTGATTCGGTCCTCAAACTACGAACGATCAGCATAAGATAGGTTCCTCGGCTGATATCCTCGAACTGAAAGTATGAAAATGGAAACAATTGCTTGTCCTTATTGCCAAATGCAGTATCGAATTGCTCCCGAGAATTTGGGCAAGCAAGTGAGGTGCCAGAAGTGCGGAGATGTCTTCAAGGCGCAGTCAGCTGGCGGAGTTGAACCACCTGTGATGGAACTTGGTTCCGGCATGCGCATCGCAGACGAGATCGATTATCAGATCTTCGGTGATGACATGCAGTATGCTGAGATCGTCCTGGATCCGGGCGAGGCGGTCATAGCTGAAGCGGGTGCGATGATGTACATGTCAGCCGGTATCCAGATGGAGACGGTCTTTGGCGATCCAAGCAAGAAGGGGGACAGTTTTTGGGGCAAGATGATGTCTGCTGGCAAGCGAGTGCTTACTGGCGAGTCGCTGTTTATGACTGTGTTCTCCAATATTGCACACGCTCGCGAGACGGTTGCCTTTGGTGCACCTTATCCGGGGCGAATCGAAGCTTTGCATTTGGATCAGCTTGGCGGTGAGATTATCGCACAGCGTGATTCATTTCTTGCTGGAGCAAAGGGGATTGAGATCTCGATCGCGTTTCAGAAAAAGATCGGTGCTGGATTGCTTGGTGGAGAAGGCTTCATTATGCAGAAACTAGTTGGTGACGGAATCGCGCTGATCCATGCTTGTGGCACGATGATGCACCGGGAGCTGGAGCCAGGTGAAACCTTGCGAGTCGATACCGGTTGTATTGTCGCGCTAGGGCCATCGGTCAACTATGACATTCAGTTTAATGGCAGTATCAAGAGTGGGTTGTTCGGTGGAGAGGGATTTGTATTCGCGACGTTGACCGGGCCAGGCCCAATATGGCTACAAAGTCTGCCCTTTGCACGTTTAGCCAGACGGTTTTCCACTGGTGCAAATTCAGGAAAGGGCGAGGGCTCGGTCCTCGACAATCTTGGCGGGCTAGGCGGTATGTTGATGGGCGACAACGACTAGCGACTTGCGAAACAGGGCTGCCCCTAAAGCTGAGGAAGGCTATGCAAGCGAGGAAGCATGTGTTGATTAGTACGGGAATTTACGCCTGCTTCACACCCAACAGGGCTATTTTGCTTGTGTTTGGGACCACCCAGCGGCGATAATTTAAGATTTGGTAAATTTTTTCCATTGATTACCGATACAGAAAGCTGTATCAACCTAGCTAGCTAACCAAATTAATTTCAGTGCTCTAGGTGGTCGGACGGTCATCGAACGGTAGCGACAAAGGCTGCATACTGCCTTGGGCGGCTGAACTCACAGGTACACGGTTGTACTCCTCCCAGTCCCACCTTACGAAGGGGAGAACCGAATGTCAGCAGACTGGTTTTTCATTCAGAAGGGCGGCTTCTTCCGCAGGCGGAAGCGCGTCGGTCCTATTTCTGAGCAGAACATCCTAATTCGCATTGAGTCAGGCGAGATAGATCCTGACACACTGCTTTCTAGCGATGCCAAGACGCATGGTCATTGGGTTGAGATGCGAACCATCAAACCCGCCATGAAGCATTGGAAAACGCATCATCCACAAAGCAAAGGCTAACCAAAAACGCCCGTATTGATTGCGGGCGTTTGTTGTTTGGGTTTGTCTTACTTACCAAGCTTGGCATGCTAGTTCAAGTCATTGTACTAAAGCTCTTTGAGCTTCACGTTTTTGAATTGGATCTTCATTGGCGGCCCTGTATGAATCTGGAAGGCAAGAATGCCCTTCATTGCCGCTTTATCTTTTTGGGAGTCGATAACTTCTGACATCAGCTCATCATTGATGTAGTGACTCACCTTGTTGCCTAGGGCAATTACTTTGTAGCGATTCCAATCAACTTTCTTGATCTTGCTTCCAAGTTCGGTTGCGTCGGCAAACTTCTCAGGCTTCTTCTTGCCCTTGCCGTCGATCGTGACGCGTTGTCCGCGTTGAGCCAAGATTCCTCGGCCTTTCTCCTCGTAATTGATTCCGGCAAATTTCATCGTTGCATCGATGTCGGCCTGATAGCCACCGACGATGAACTTATCCGCATCCTTGACGGAGCTGCGGTATTGGATACCCGAGTTGCCTTTTTCACCGATGCGGTAATCTAGCTCCAAGACGAAGTCGGCCACTTCACCTTCCCAGATCAGAAAGGTGTTGAACTTGAGCGGATTGTCTGCGGTCGTCGTGCCCGTGATTGCGCCATCCTCTACGGACCAAAGTTTTGAATTTCCTTTCCAACCCGATAAATCCTTCCCGTTAAAAATTTCCTTGAAGCTGCTTTGGGCCTGCCCGATATTGCAAAGGGTTGCAGCGACGAGTAGCGTTGGGAGGGTTTTGAACATTAGAAACTCACTATTTCGTGGATGATGGTGGGACTTGTGATTACCGTTTATGGCCATTCCGCATGCGTTGGCTGCATAGAAACTTGGTTCTTCGCAACAAGTAAACACAATGGGGAGGTAGCTGTTGGCACACGGAGTGTTGAAAAGATCGATCAGTCTATCTGCTGGGTTTTGGCCTGAATACATGCACTTCCACAATTTAACGCATTTCACACCTCCTCTTCGCACAAGCAAACGGCCGCTGCGAGCGGGAGCTCTTCTTTGAAACTGGTATCAGAGTCAATTTTCTCAAAGAATCAGGAAGCGTCTTAAGTCCTTTCGGCACGGCGTCGTCTAG
>PKCQ01000595.1 GCA_002862265.1 Planctomycetaceae bacterium
TCGAGAACGAAATCAAAGAAGCTGCAAAACGCGACGTTGCTGTTCGAGTTACTTGGACAGGTGACGCAGACTTGGACATTCGCGTTCGCGAACCCGCTGGAACAATTTGCTCTTTGTCGAATCCTCAGACTGTCAGTGGTGGAGTCCTGCTTGGCGACACCTCAAGCCAGAGTGAAGAAGCAAGCATCGACGGCTTCTCTGAGTACTACGTTTGTGCTCAAGGCTACGCTGGACAATACGACATTTTGATTCGTCGTGTTTACGGTGAAGTTTCTGGCGGCAAGGTTACCGTTGAAGTCTTTACAGACTTTGGTAGCGAAGCACAGACTCACACGGTGAAGCAAGTCAAGCTTGGCGAAGACGGAACAATGTTCCCTGTTACTGTCAAAAAAGGCCATCGTGAAACCCCAATCGCTGCGGCTCACTTGGCAAAAGTTCAAAAGCAACAACTAGAGTTGGGACAAGCGGTCCTCGGCCAATTCGGTGGAAGTGATTCTGCTGCTGGCCAGAACAACTACTTCAACTTCCGCAATGCAATTGCTGCCCGACGCTTCGGTGGATTCCCAATCGGACGCGGGGGAGTCGTTGGCTATCGACCTCAGATCACTACACTGCCGGAAGGTGCAACCATGTTTGTTACGGGTGTCATTTCCGCAGATCGACGTTACGTGCGAGTTTCACCCACACCGCAGTTCTCAGGTATTGGGGAGATTTTCACGTTTAGCTTCGTCGGTGGAGGAGGCGGAGGAGGCGGAATGGGTGGCGGTGGCTTCGGCGGCGGAATGGGCGGCGGAATGGGCGGCGGTGGCCAAGGCGGTTTTGGCTTCTAACACCAACCTAGAATTTGGATCAAACAAATCGAGGCGAGTTCTTTCCGAGCTCGCCTTTTTCGTTTGGACCGCGAATCAGCTACCCCCAAACCAGCGAGCATCGGAATCAACTTTCCATAGCCAAGTTGCTACGGGCCCAGGCCCAAGGCAGAAACAGCAGAACGGGCAGCCAGACACAGATGGTAGGTGACAAGTAAGTTCCCGTCGCCCCAAGAGCATTCAACGCCATGACGACGGCACTAAAGCCTGAAACCAACAAAAGGCAAGCCCCGGCAACCCAAAACACATGACGATCAGGGCGGGTCAATAGGATTGGAACTCCGAGCAAGATAATCGTCCAGTCCGTCAGGGGTCTCAAGAAACGACCGTGAATCAACACGCGCAAATCATTGCCACTCAGAGTCTCTCCATGCAGACGCTGCACCAGCTCTCCTGTTGAAGCGTACTGCTTCCAAGAACTCCCGCCTCGCAGCAATTCGTACTGAACGTTGCTGGCGATAAAACACTCTCCGGGCTGGAGCCAGTCGGTATCTTTCGATGTGAGCAATATCGGCTTGCCGTTGACTCCGTACACAGAGTTCTTTTCATCGATCGTGAGAGGCTCAGCGACGTTGATGAAAATGTATCCCGCAGGCTTTCCATCCTCGCGGGGGCGGAAGTATCCATTCTCCGCCTTAATGATGCTCCCAAAGTTTCTTGCCAAGATTCCGCTTTGCGTCAGCAGCCAGGGAGCAACAATTTGAAAATGAGCCGGAAGTAAGTGCCGCCCCTGCAACAAGCCCTCCGCCTCGGCGATCACCGTTGGCTTCATCCGCCGCGGGAGCTCGCCGGTCAAATCCTGTGGTAAACGATCCAGCTGATCTTGGTAAATGGGAATGGCACACTCTCGCATCGCCGCGGCACCTAGGATCACAACCGCAGACGCGGTTAGCAAAGGACGGATAACCCTGCGTTTGGTAATGCCTGCTGCCTGCATTGCGGTAAACTCATGTGTCTTTTTGAGCCATGCGACGACAAACAGAAAGGCCAATAGCGCGAGCAATCCGCTTAGTCGCTCATAGAATGTCAGCAAGTGTGGAGCGTAGTACTCCACCACGACCTGGAACAGATGCTGATCTTTCTGTTCTGCAAAGCGTTGAAATTCGTCGAGGTTGGTGAAGAGCAGAACCACTATCAACAACCCAGACAGCGAGGCAAAACTGATACAGAAAGCGCGCAGGTAGAGGAACAACAAGTAACGATCGATTTTGGTCATACCCAAAATGTCCTGTAGTGGTTCCTAATGCGACCAACGTTTGAGCTTCTGCCAACGGAAAGTGTTTAAGCGCAGGGGAGACCTGCTCTAAAAGCGAACTTGGGCAGTCAGATTCTGACGTAACTTCCGCCTAACCAACCATTTTCTTTGCTTCGTACAAATAAGGATTCAGCGAAGGATCGTTATACATTTTCATTTGACGATACGTCTTGTGGATCTTCCGCCCAGCAAAGATGTCTTCCAATAGTTCGCGCAGCGACTGACTAAGGTCCATGCGTTGCTCCTCGCAAAGTTCGATTCGACTGTTGACCAAATCTACGTGGGCTTGATCCACATCGTCTCGATCCAGTTGCTCGCGATAGTGAAAGAGCCGCAGCGACATGATGCTGAGGCGATCTACGGCGCTGCCTGGTGTCTCTGTGTTCAGCCTCGCCCCACTAGCCAAAGTCACTTTCTGATCGATCAACATCGTCGTGAGCCAATCATCGATCTTCTCGATGTGATCATTCCGTGATTGATTGAGTCGATCGATGTTGCGTTTGACGATAGCGATTTGTTCGTCCGTAACGTTTTTGCTACGCGCTATGTCCTCTTCGTGCCATAGCTCGAAATTGAAAGAGTGTTGCTTGCAAATCAAATCCATCACGCCATCGTAGGTGTTCTCAATAGGTTGCTCATGCCACAAAGCTACGGTGGATTCATGAAGCTGCAAAACTAGACTGACGTCGATCATGGAATTCCTCACAAGGAAGCGAACTTTCGATAGCTGGTTTTAGCGGATTGGGACGAAGCTAGGCAAGGCAGATCGAGTTTACCGGCGAAGGCAAAATCCGTCGACGAAATACCAAATCTAGACGTTGCAAGTGTCGATACAAACGAAACAGACGGGGGCTTCTGCCCGACGTGCTAAATGACGGGATGGGATCGAAATTGGCCAATGTTGTAATCGTTTTATTACCTAGTTGGTGCTACCGAGTTGGTAGAGACACTAAGCTGGGAAAGGACTCCTGCATTATGCGACTCAAGATAACTTGGATCATTGCTAGCATCGTACTTTGCCCACAACTGGCGAGTGCACAAAGTCAGGGCTTCGTGCCAGGCACAGGAATTGAGCTAACCAAAGTCGGCGATGACTTCGAAGATCCAAACTGGAAGTGGATTCCAAACGGGCTGAAAAGTTCGGAAGAGATCAATGGCCGGCAAAATGGACCACTTGGAAAGTCGGCCAATGGACGTTGGTACGAAGGCGTCAAACGCGGCTACCCAGATGTAGTCAAACGAGTCGCCACGCCTGCTGATGGGCTTCCTGGCAGCGAGGGCGCGTTGCTTCTGCAATCGCTAAAGACCGGCATTCCTGGTAGCCCAAGCTACAAGATGCAACAAGAAGATTTTATCTGCAACGTCCAGTATCGACAGGGCAAAATCGGCGTTCACCAACAGCCTAGCGTTGTGACTCGCGTCTACTTACCCCCTGTGGAAGAATGGGAGCACCGCAACGGCCCTCACTTCGCTTTCCGCGTCGCCCTTGAAACGACCAAAATGGAAACCAGCAAGAAGCTCTTCTTCAGCTCTACGAAGGAAGAGAATGAAATCTACTGGCCCGGACTCTTCATTTTGTTCGAAAGCAAAGCGAAGACTGGCGAAGAACACGACTACGCTTACTTCCGCGTCCGAGCAAACCGCCGTGGTGGTGACTTCAAGGGACCGCCAATCACCACGACAGGCTGGTGGACTCTAGGCATGTCGATTACTCCGGATGGTGCAGTACACTACTACGCCAAGCCCGGCGTTGAAGACTTGACCGCTGAGGATTACCTGACCAGCCAGTATCCTTACGGTTACCGTTGCGAGCGATTCCGCTCCGTATTCTTTAATGTTGTCAACGGCGACAATGGCCGCGACTGGACAACTCCCTTTATCCTCGACGACACGAAGGTCTACGTTCGAAACGGCGGTCGCACTGCTCGGCGATAGATACCGACGGACAAAGACCAAATGCGACTAAGAAGCCCCGTGCATCCGCACGGGGCTTTTTCGTTGTTCGCGAGGCTATAGGAATCATTCTTCACAATCGACTGGTTCGCCCCCGGCACTGTTCCCTAACGCTCTCCAACACGCTTTGTCGATCTTGCAAGTGACAAACGCTCAGAGCTGCCGCCCATCAAAGCCATGACTCCGCCAGGATGATTGCTACGAGCGTTGATCACTTTTTCTACTCGTTAAGAGGAACAGAGGCACGCATTCACGCCCCATTTCTGGCCTGCAGTCAGGCGGGATAAGATTGACGAAACGTCGCGCGAATTTAAGCCAATTCACATCCTCGTCTTGCACAATGACTTTGGTATCAGTCGGAAAGGTTGTAGTGAATCCCATCTGCATCGGATGGCCGTTGATCCACTCGCTATGGCTTCTGCTGACGTTTAACCGCTTCAAGAATTTTCGTTCTACCTCGGTGGGGCTCGCGGGCGGCGGTGGTTACCTTTCTCTACATTCTTGGCTTACTGAACAATTCAAAAATGGCTTAACCTTACAAAACCTAAATGTGTTTGCGAGTCCATTACGAAAGTCCTCTAACTGGTGAGCCCGCCTCGGTCGGGACACGCTGTCGAATGCCCCGCGTCCCTTTTTTCCAGGAGCGCCTAAACAGATCGCATAGCGTAGATCGCATAGCGTAGATCGCATAGTGAATTTAACCTGCAGGAGAAACTTGCTCCCCTCGTCCTCGGCACTTGGACAAACATACTGTGATGGACGATAGCGAGATAAGTACCCGACGTTTGGCAATGCCTTGGTGAAACCCTAGTTCCAGGGAATTAAATTGAAGGCAAGCCCATCAAGTTATTTGAGCTATTAGATTTGCCCCGAGCAAGAATGATAAAGTTCTTCAAACGACATCCTGGTGCATCCAAACCACAAACCAAGGGGTAACGTGTTCTTCACGCCCGTTTCTAAATGCAGCGCCAAGCCGATTTATTGCAAGTTATTTTGAGACTAACTTTGCTATACCGATTTACAGGACGACTGCAATGCGGGTAGAAGCAGGCTGAGCAGGCCCCCCAATTCTGGAGATAACGACCGGAAGGTCTACGTGATTGTGAATGCGACACGGCTACATAAGCCCATCGTGGATCTCCCCAGATCTCAATTGACATTTTTAAGAAGAGCACTTTTGCTCGCCTCTCGTGCAAACTTCAGCTGAGTGTTTTAAGGAGAAGATGTCGAGTTCGACAAATAAGAATCGATGCACACGATCGAAGAGGCTCTAGAAAAACGGGGAGACGAAAAACAAGCTGACGACCAGAGCAAAGAGCTGCATCCGCGTCAAGAACCCCCTGTAAAGCTCGCGGGAAAATCGCTTCGCTGAGTGAACCTCCAGAGGTAATAACCGGCCTCTTAGGTAATAACCGGCCTCTTTATAGCCCCCGAAACGCAAGGCCTCCCCCTCATTTGCCGACTCTACCCTTGAGCCACTGAAGTGCTCCCGACTTCGAATCTAGCTCGCCGTCCAACTGTAGATCTCGTGCATCCTGCAGCAATCGTTTGAATTCGGGTCCTGGCTTCAGCCCAGAACCAATGAGATCTTTACCGAGCAATAGCGGCTCTGGGTCCAACTCAGACACAGCTTCCATTCTTGCCGCCAGATCTGCTGCAACCCCCGACGCATCGTAGACTCCTTCCGTTAGTTGAAGCACTTTCAAAGCGGTTGCAAAGCGCGAGTTCAAAACCAGTGGCTGCACTTGCGACCATTTTTTTTGATTCGCCTTTAGGAGAAACGCGTGCTTGAGCACCGCAAATCGAATGGACTCAGCATCAGTATTCGAAAGCTTTAGACTCGACTTAAGCGCCGACAGCTGACTTTCACTCGCCTGCGCAATTACATACATCGCAGCCACTATTACTTGCCACGTATCATTCTGAGCCGCTTCCAAAACTTGCCGAAATACGTGCTGCCTGGCATGCCATCGCTGGTCAATCTCTGGAAAGATCGACGCGAGTAGTCCGAGCTCTTGCCATTCCTGCACCGCCCAAGCTGCTCGTGCGGCACTCAGCGTTTTCTGCACTTCGACGGCGATTCGCTCACCACTAACAACCGAGACCTGAGTCGCGCTGACTCGCACGGCGTCGCGCGTTGCGTCCTCGATTTGAAAGTCAAATCGGGCCGCAAAACGAACCGCGCGTAGCATACGCAGCTTGTCCTCAGCAATGCGAGCTGCCGGATTTCCAATGGCTCGAATCACTTTTCTCTCCAAATCCGTTCGGCCACCAACAAAATCGATCACTTCCTCGGCAAGAGGATCATAGAACATCCCATTGATCGTGAAGTCGCGTCGCTGAGCGTCGTGCTCAGGTGTGCTATAGGTCACGGAGTCAGGCCTGCGTCCATCGCTGTACGTTGCATCGGTGCGGAAAGTCGCAACCTCGACCTGCCCAGCAGCCTTGTTGGGCCCCATCACAATCATGACTCCGAAGGCTGCTCCCACTGCGATGGTTCGTTTTTTACCGAAGAGCTCTCGAACTTGCTCCGGTGTTGCAGAGGTCGCAACGTCGTAGTCAGCAGCTTCGTTGCCCATCAACAGGTCACGCACGCAGCCGCCTGCAAACAGGGCTTCGAATCCTGCCTTGCGTAGCTGTTGCACGACGCTGCGTGCAAATTCTTCCTTATGAGATTTGGACAATCGTTGATTCCCTTTGCATTCAGCCCACAACAAGAGTCATTGAAGACCACAATGAATGCATTGTGGTTCGTCCACGCAAGCCCAGATGTCAAGATTTACTGGACAGGCAGAGTTTGCCGGTCGATAAAGCTTTGCGGGGGGGCTGATTCCGGCGCTAATTGCCGAGAAAGCCCAGTCCATTGCGACGCATCAACTGAGTTGCAAGGACTTTGACTCGGACTCACTGGTCACATGTGATCCGTACTAGCATTTCGGAATCAAGGAAGTTCAGCAATGCCCATTGGCCACCATCCCTTGCGAAAGCGTTTGGTTTCAATTTTCATCTACCTCGTATCATGCGTCGTAGTTATCAACTTTGCAGGATGCTGTTGTGTGCCTCCGGCCCGAAGCTGCTCCTCAGCTGGCTTGATGTGTGGTGGAGGCTGCAACAGTGGTTTGGATCCGCGATTCAACTCCGGTGCACTTTCGAATTGCGACAACTGTGCTGACTGTGCTGAGTGTGCGACTGGGCGATTGCACGGCATTGCCGGTCTAATTTCTCAGGCAAGTTGCAATGGCGCCTGTGGCGAAGTCTACGTGGGTGAATGGCTCAGCGAGCCGCCTTGCCCAGATGACTGTGGTTACAACTGCGGTGGCGGTGGAGACTGCGGAAGTTGTCGACCGGTTCTCACCACACTGCGACTTCTCTGGGGGCGACCTTACAGCACTTGCTGCAGCTCACCAGGTTGCACCGATTACGATTCCGCTACAGGTGAGAAGATGACAGGCGAGATAGAGTACTATCCAGCGCATGAAATGTCTGACGTTACGCCGGCTCCGCAGATTGAAGAGCCAACACCAGCTCCCGATCCGCAAGTCAGAAAAGCTCGACTCAACCCCGCACAACAGCGTCAGTCTGTCCGCCAGGCAAACTACAAGCGAGTCGTCAGGCAGTAATCCGCAGAAAGCCAGTAGGGAAAGGCGCCCAGCCTTGTTATTGCCTGCCTCTGAGACACTTTGCGCGTGACTTTGCACGCTCCCTATATACGGGGTGAAAACGACAAAAGGCTGCTAAAACTGCTGCCTTTTTTCATCTGGTGAAGCGTGCGATTGCCCGCAGCCTAGATAGCTTCGATGTGCAAGCTACGTCGACGTCTTTCTTCACGTCGCACATCATCAATCAAGGTCGCAATCTCATTGACCTTGTCGATTCCTTGAAGGACCAACTCAGGGTGTGTGCGGTCGCTGCCCGTAATACGGATCTGACCAACACCGAGCACCCGTTGAATGATGCCTTGCGAAAAGCTGACATCATCGATATCGATCACTTCGATTCTATCTGTTGTCCGCTTAAAGATGCCTTCTTGATGGATAAATCGCTGGGTGGTCAACTCGTAGCTCATCCCGATTCGGCGATATAGATATAAGCCAATCACAAAAATCCAAAGAGCCACAATGACAGCCCCGAGGATGGACCAAATCATCCCAGCCTGATCACCAGAAACAAACAGAAAACCGACAATAAGTAACGCCACAGAAATGACAGCCGTTATGATCCACGAACCATACATTGCCTTAGGCGAATAACCACCTTTCCACAGGCTACGTTCCGGTGGGATATCGAGTGCGGCGTCCTTTTTTTCAGCGGCTGCTGAAGCAAATTGATCGCGTGGCGGGGATTCGGAATTTGGTTCGGACATTCTTCTCTCTCGTCGATTCTTGTGAACGCTTTTGGAGCTGGAATGAAGTTTGCAACAGGCGTGAACAGCGACGATCACGGTTCCCTCATAGTGCCTAGTTTACGGAATTCCAGATCCGTCACAAAGGTATAGGGCGGAAATTTCCAGGTCCGAGGGCGCGGGGCCAAAGCTCGACCGGAATTAGCGCTACATGATTCTCCTCAACAATTTGCGTCCCGTGCAATCGACATTTTTTTGCAGAGGTACTGAATTCGAACTTTTACATTTCGAATCCCGTGTAGAATTCGTGTGTACTCAACGCAAGACTCCCTAGGAAAATCCTCTTGCTGCAGATCTGCTTGTCTTCGTTTCCTCCGCCTTACGTCTACATGTCATCATGATTTGTCCTCATTGCGGATCTGATAATGACAAAGTCATCGACTCGAGAGCTTGCGAGGATGGACGAGCGATCAGGCGCAGACGATTTTGCAATAACTGCAACCACCGTTTTACTACCTACGAACGTGTAGAGCAGTATGCGATGCAGGTAGTGAAGAAACACGAAAATACACGAGAACCCTTTTCTAGAGAGAAAATCGAGAAGGGCTTGGAAAGAGCGTGTTGGAAACGCCCTATCAGCAGCGAACGCATCCGAGCCGCTGCCGCCCAAATCGAGGCCGACATCCGGTCAGAGTATGAATCTGAGATCCCCAGTTCTGTGATCGGCCATATGGTGATGCAGAGTCTCGCTGATCTTGATCAAATCGCTTACGTCCGGTTTGCGAGCGTTTATCGTGAATTCAAAAGCGTTGAAGAATTCATGAACGAGCTTCAACCCCTGCGATCTCCCGACGTATCGCAAGAAGGTCCACGTTAGGTAAGTTTCCGCTGTTAACGTGGTCCAGCCGCTCTCACAGGCAATGAAAAAGCACGGTGATCGAACGACTACGGGCCTATTTTTTGCCCTCGGCCGAAATGCAAAATGCAAGTTGGTTCATTGCGACGTACTAACGATTAAGTTTTTTGACCAGACGATGACGCAAGGGGCGATCGCGGAAGTGTTAAGCCATCCGCGCCACAGAAAAGTTGGCGATCTGTTTCAAGCCCTGCCAGTACTCATTGCTGCTGGCTCTGCCCAGACACGCAATAGCTCCATCGGCCTGTCCCTCTGCAATCTCGCGAGTGAACTCCGAAGGCCGGTGAGCA
>PKCQ01000596.1 GCA_002862265.1 Planctomycetaceae bacterium
TATTGAAATAACCTGTGCAGCATCTCATCTCGTTGCATAGCTTGGCTCCGCTGCTCAGAGATTCTTGGACTAGGTGTCCCACTCCTTAGCTCGCTCCAAGGCTTTCTGCCAACCGGCTCGGAGCTCGTTAATCTGCGTTTTCGATTTCTCGGGTACAAAAGTGCGCTCTACTCGCCATTGGCTTTCAAGTTCGGCCGTGTTTTTCCAAACGCCCACCGCCAAGCCTGCCAGATAACCAGCGCCCAGCGCGGTGGCCTCAAAGACTTTAGGACGGACAACCGGCACACCGAGAATGTCAGCTTGAAACTGCATCAGCAAATCATTTGTCGCCGCTCCACCATCGACGCGAAGCGACTTGATACGAATCCCGGAGTCGCCTCGCATAGCGTCCAGCACATCCGCTGTTTGGTATGCAATTGACTCTAGGGCTGCCCGAGCTAGATGGGCTCCGGTTGCGCCTCGTGTGATTCCTGCGATCGTACCGCGAGCGTAGGGATCCCAGTGCGGAGCTCCAAGTCCAGCGAAGGCAGGAACAATGTACACGCCGCCGTTGTCGGAGACTTGGGCAGCAAGTTTTTCCACGTCGGATGCTTTTTTGATGATCTTCAATCCGTCTCGCAGCCACTGGACCACCGCTCCTGCGATGAAAATACTGCCTTCCAGAGCATAAGTCGACTTGTTGCCGATTTGCCAACTCGTGGTGGTCAGCAAATTGTTTTCGCTCGGACGCAACTTGCTGCCGGTGTTCATCAGCATGAAACAGCCGGTGCCATAAGTGTTCTTCACCATTCCAGGCTTCGTGCACATTTGGCCAAACAAGGCTGCGTGCTGATCTCCAGCGATTCCAGCTATTGGAATGGCGGCACCGAATATCTTCTTCTCCGTCTCGCCGTAAACTTCGCTCGAGGAACAGATTTCGGGCAGAACCGCATCCGGGACCTTCAAAGCTTTGCCGAGTTCTCGATCCCAGTCGCCGGTTGCCAAGTCGCAGAGCATCGTCCTGGACGCATTGGTCAAATCCGTCTTGTGCTCTGCTCCAGCCGAGGACTTGCCACCGGTCAATTTCCAGAGAAGCCAGCTGTCAACGGTGCCAAAGGCCAGTTGACCTCGTTTGGCAAGTGCTCTGGCTCCATTAACGTTGTCGAGAATCCATGCTAGCTTTGTGCCGGAAAAGTACGCGTCGATGACCAAGCCGGTTTTTGAAGTAATAGCCTCAGCAGAATTGCTTTTTTTCAGACGATCGCACATGTTCGCAGTGCGCCGATCTTGCCAGACTATCGCGTTGTGAATTGGCTCACCTGTTTCGCGATTCCAGAGGACGGTGGTCTCGCGTTGATTGGTAATTCCAATTGCGGCAATGTCTGCCGCTTTCAATTTCGCCTTGCGAAGAGCGGACTTGGCCACCGCAAACTGGCTCTTCCAGATCTCATCTGGATCGTGCTCCACCCAGCCGGGCTGAGGGAAAAACTGCGTGAATTCCTTTTGAGCGACGGAGACGATGCTACCATCACCCGCGATGACCAAGGCACGCGAGCTTGTCGTGCCTTGGTCTAGAGCCAGAATGAAGTCGGACATTTTCAGGTGCCTTTTTTGACCTTGAGTCCCTTCAACATCTTTTGGAATCCTTTCACTTGCTTCTCCAGAAGATCGGCAGGTCCCGTCATCTTCACGAAGTACTGTCCATCCTTCTTCGTGACGATGATCGCGCCGAGCATCCGGTAGTCTGCTCGTTCGACCACTTTACCGGGAGCAAAGGGGCCACCGCCCATGCGATCCGAAAAGGTACCAGGAATATCAACCCAGTGCACCGTGTTCCCGTCGACTTCAAACTTCTCGACCTTCGAAGCTTCCTTGGTTGATGAACCGTCGGCCTGTTTGAACTGTCCGTACCAGCGATCAATGTTGGCTTCGATGCTGCCGCCCGCACCCATCAAAGTGACGCGTGCTGTTGGATCGCCCTTCTTGGCATCCGCTGGTGCCGCGAACTCGTAGTTCAAAATGCGGGAACGAGGCTGCACCTTCTTCCACGCAGCTGGTGCTTCGAGGACGATATTTTCGGAACGACCGAGTTTGATCGTCGTCCCCTTTCCTTCGCTCTCCTTTTCTTCCTTGGCCGCCGCGATGGACGCAAACAAAAAACAAGGGACAGTGAGTAGCAGTGCGATAGATTTGGACACCTATATTCTCCGTTGCATAATTTCAAAGTAACGTTTGAGACCACGAGCATTCTAAACTGCCATTACCGTTGCGACGAGTCGCTGAGCATAAATAGCAGGCCCAAGCAAAGTTTCACGTTGGAAGTCCTTCGCATTTTAGCCGCATTGGCGTTAGCCACCTTTGCGAGCAGGAGTATCATTACGTTACAGGCAGGCTCAACCGAGGAAGCGCCGGCCTCCAGCTATTGCAATTGGCTCCCGATTGAAAATTTGATTTGCCAAGGAAACGATGGCAATTTCCGAGGTATGGCTTCCTTCCAAATTCCGTGAACTCGGAGCTCGGGTAATTCGCTGCAGCAACCAAACTCAAAGAATTAGAGGGAGATGGAATGGGCAGATCTGTTACCTCATCGCGAATTCTGCCTGATTCTATTCAGGTATGACGGGGACAATCCAGTCTATACGCCTTCGGTTCGGCTAACCGTTGATGAAATGGCGAAGTAATTGAAAGGGTAAGTCTTGGAGATCATTCTTCCGAGGCGGTGCAGGCTGTTACTTCGATTTATGGGCTACACCGCTGAGCTTTACTTGCGGAAAGGCAGGTGCAACAGAAGTTAGGCTGGAATGCTTGGGCCCACTTTCACCGTGAATTCTTTCGCTGGTACGAGTTCGTAGCGATCGTCGAAAACACTGCGCAGATGTTTGATCTTGAGGAGGTAAAGACTTATTGATTGTTAATCAACTTTTTAAGCGTTTCTAATGTTGTCTCGATCAAGCAGATCAATGAATGGACAAACCAACGCTTCGAGCAACTAGGGCTATTCTCAGAACGTGACGTGCGTCATCAGAAACACTGGATAACTTGAATCAGTGAATTCTTCTCGCGAGTCAGATGGGAGTATGCTGCCGAAAATGGCTGGATGTAAAATGGCGAGGGCTACTCGATGCGCGATAAATTCTGCAACTTGGATTTTGCCGAAATTCGAAAATTCATCTGCTGTTACAACGAGTGAGGCGGCAGGTAGTGCCGGCGCTTTGCGACCAGTAGACCACTGGGTATCAAGGCCACGAATTCTACAGCGTTATGCAACCTACTAACTATGCCATCATTTGTCGCCAAAAGACCGCATTGGATTGGTGTTGGTGATTTTCGAGAAGCGGGGCATACTGGACGCAGCGTAACGGATTGCGCTAGCTCAGCCCCCAATTTTTATTCGCACTGACAAGTTTCCCCCAACTGCATTGGGAGCGACTTCACTCTTGCGAGGTGATTTGGCTTGAGAATGGATGGATCCCAACGACACGGCGAAGCCGGTCCTGGCAACAGATTGAGAACCTGTTCATAATCGTTTCTGACAATGAATGCGATTCCTCCAATGAGTCGAGCTTTCCTGGTTGAAAGCTAACTCTGGAGAAACAGTCCTTTTCTTTGCTGACCTAGCTAGCCAATGGAGTGCTTGTGTCGTTCAGTTTTGATGTAGATACCAAAGAGCAGGTCCGTGCGGCAACGGACATTGTCGATTTAATCGGCAGTCGATACGAGCTGCGCAGGCAAGGACGTAATTATGCAACTCTTTGTCCTTGGCACACCGACACGCGGCCAAGTCTTCAGATAGATCCCAACCGCCAAACTTGGAAATGTTGGGTATGCGACATTGGTGGAGACGTCTTCAATTTCTTGATGCAAGATGAAGGGCTCAATTTTCCTGAAGCGCTTCGCAAGCTTGCCGAGCGCGCCGGGATTACGCTCAAGTCAAAAGGAAAATACGGTGGCAAACGCTCCCCAGGCTCCTCTTCTCGCCAAGACATCAAAGCCGAGATTTATCGCGCACTGCAGTTTGCTGATAAGTTGTATCAAGATTTTCTCCAGTCCGATGACGGTGAGAAAGCACGTGAGTATTTGGCGGACCGTCAAATAACACCTGCTTCCATCAAGCAGTTCGGTATTGGCTTCGCACCAGACAGCTGGTCTGCGATTCAAGACGCCGCGCGACAGGAAAAAATAACGCCATTTATTCTTGAAGCTTCGGGGTTGGCAAAGAAACGAGACCGCGGAGGACACTACGACTTTTTCCGCAACCGCGTTATGTTCCCAGTGCGTGATCGCGAGTCGCGTCCAATCGCCTTTGGTGGACGAGTCCTGCCGAACTCCGAGGAACGAGCCAAGTATTTGAACTCCTCCGAGTCGCGTGTCTTCCAAAAACACCAGACTCTATATGGCTTCGACGTTGCAGGGAAACCAAGCCGCTTGGCCAAGCAAGCGATCATTGTTGAGGGCTACACCGACGTCATTATCGCCCATCAATGTGGCCTGGATACATCCATGGCGGTGCTGGGAACAGCACTCACACAACAACATCTCAAAGTCCTTCAACGCAATCAGGTCGAGCAAGTCATACTGCTGCTAGACGGAGACGCAGCCGGGCAAAAGCGTAGTGACGACGTCTTAGAATTATTCCTGCATGCTCAGATGGACGTGCGAGTCTTGACTCTGCCTGAGGGCCAGGATCCGGCCGACTTTTTGTTAGCCAACGGTGCTGATGCATTGCACGATCGGATCCGCAAATCTGGCGATGCCTTAGAGTTCAAGCTGCAGAGGGTCAGCAGCGGATTTGACCCCTTAGTCGATACGCACCGCGCGAACCAAGCCGTCGAAGAGATGCTCTCCCTATTGGCCAAAGTTCCACAGAGCGGACTAATTGAAAACAGTGCTTTTCGCCTGAGGCAGGATCAGGTGCTTGCTCGATTGGCTCGCAAGTTTTCGATTCCAGAAGCCAACTTGCGCGAGAGGTTGTCGGGTCTTCGGAAACGCAATGAGCGATTTCAACGGCGAAAGGCCGATGAGGATGAGCAGAGCCAAGCGTTGATGCGCCCGGGGGACCTGTCGCCATTTGAACGTGAGCTGTTGGAGTTGATTATCTTGGCACCGCAAGTTGCCCCAATCGCACTGGAAAGAGTGCAATCGGGCTGGCTTGAGTGCGCAGCGGCTCGTGCCATGCTGGCTGCCTACCAGCAGCTTGAGTTTGCCGGCGAGTCGCTTGAGTTTGAAAGCGTACTGGTCGCTCTTGAAGATCCTTCGCTCAAAAGTTTGCTTGTCACTCTCCATGAACAAGCGCAAGCCAAACTCGGATACACCAAGGTGTCTGCCGAGGATCGGTTGCGGGTGCTGACCCATCGCATGGGGGAACGACAAGACGCAGTGCGAAGGTTACAACTTGAAACGGAGTTACAGAAATCCAATCTTTCGGAGACGGAAGAAATGGGCGTCCTCGAAGACGTCATACGCCAAGCCCGATTGCGACAAGGACTCGTAGGAGACCCAGGGGATGAAGAGGATACGATGCCTCCGCCAACCCCGCCTGAAGATCCCGCGTAGTTCGCGAGTGAGTTGCCTACCACTGAGCAATCACCGCTAGGCTAACGGCTTGGCAAAATAGTCCCATCAACGGAGTGTGGGGCTCTGAACAATTTTACAATCGGATTCCACGATCCGCCGACTGATTCCCGCAAGACTCAGCCGGAGGATCTTAGCAAAAGGAGTTGTGAAAGTGGAACTGCTAGATCTAGACCTGCGTACCCTCATTGCTACTGGACGTGATCAGGGCTTCTTGACTTATGAACAAGTCGGCGCCTACCTGCCGGACGAGGATACCAGCAGCGAAAAGCTAGATAATCTGTTGAACGCCCTCGACAAAAAGGGAATTCCGCTTGTAGACAAAGCGCCTGAAGGAAAGCGTACGTCTGATACTTTCAACTTGGAAATGGAATCCAAGTCTGAAGATGAGATGGTGCTGGGAGACGAAGCTGAAACTGAAACGGAAGACGAAAACTTCGAGCCCTCCGTCGAGCTACCCAAGTTGAGCGATGATCCGATTCGTCTGTACCTTAGCCAGATGTCGGAGATTCCACTGTTCAGTCGCGATGAAGAAATTGCGTTAGCCAAGAAGATCGAGATTACACGAAAACGCTTCCGTCGCTGCCTGCTCGGTAATGCCTACGCCTTGCGACAGACCGTGCAGATTCTCTCACGTGTTCACAGTGGCGAACTGCCTTTTGATCGCACTATCAAAGTATCGTTGACAGAACGACTGACGAAGGAACAAGTCACGGCACGAATGCCGCATAACTTGACCACCCTCAAGGCCTTGATGGTGAAAAAACGAGCGATTTTCATGCAAATCGTGCGCAAAAGTACTTCCACCGTCGAGCGGCGTGAACTGGGTAAGATTTACCAACGTCTGCGCGAGAAGTGTGTCATGCTAGCAGAAGAGTTGAGCCTCCGTTCGCGGCGCGTCATCCCGAACATGAAGCAGTTGGAGGAGATGGCCGATCGCATGGAAGCACTGAAGGTGCGGATCGACATCATGAGCCAAAATCCTTTGCAAGCCGGTGAGTGTGAGCGGCTGCAGCGCGAGTTTCGTAAGCTGATTTTGCATACTGAAGAATCACCACGCTCATTGCGGAATCGCTGCGTTTCGTTCCGCAAGCACCATAACGACTTTGAGTCCGTCAAACGGGAGCTTTCTCAAGGCAACCTGCGATTGGTTGTTTCCATCGCCAAGAAATATCGGAATCGCGGCATGAGTTTCTTGGATCTAATCCAAGAAGGGAATACGGGACTGATGCGAGCGGTGGATAAATATGAGTATCGTCGCGGCTTCAAATTCTCGACCTACGCGACTTGGTGGATTCGCCAAGCGATTACACGTGCCATTGCTGATCAAGCTCGTACTATTCGTATCCCAGTGCACATGATTGACGTGCTGAGCCGGCTGCGAAATATCCAGAAGCAACTGACTCAGTCCTTGAAACGCGAGCCATCCACCGAGGAAATTGCAGCTCAAACGGATCTGCCGGTCGAAGAAGTTCGTCGGGTCATGGATATTGGACGCCATCCAACCAGCTTGGATCGTCCAGTTGGCGAAGGTGAAGACAACTCTTTCGGTGAGTTTATCGAAGACAACGATCACGGTAATCCGATTCGTAACGCAAGTAACGGTTTGCTTCGCGACAAGATCGATACCTTGCTTAAGTCGCTAACTTATCGCGAACGCGAAATCATTCGACTGCGATACGGTTTGGTGGACGGTTATTCCTACACCTTGGAAGAAGTTGGTCGGATATTCAAAGTCACACGAGAACGTGTGCGTCAGATTGAGGCTAAAGCCGTATCCAAGATGCAAAATCCTGTTCGGGCCCAGCATCTTTCGGGCTATCTCAAGCCAGCCGCCTAAGCGCCTCAATGAAGATGCGACCCTAAGAAATGCCGAGTTTGAAAATGGCGACTCTTCCGGAGAGTCGCCATTCGTCTTTTAAAAGCCCAGCTGCGCGTTTATTTGTCTTTTTTCTTGATCGTCTTCAATAATCATTTGACTCACGCTTCTATTGCTTGTAGCGGGTCAAACGAGGGGAAGACTGACCGGCGATTAGGGGCATCGACTGGCTTTAACGTTACTCGGCCCTAAGCTGGTGTCGCTTCCCGTGGACAACGGTCTTGGGCGGTGGGTAGAATTCTCATGAATTCGGTGTGGGAGACGGAGTTTGGTTGGGCTCTGATGCAAACTACCGTGCATGCCGGGCTTGGCGCCGTTCAGCCTTCACTGAAAACAGTTACTCATTGCAGAGTAGCTCATCGATCTGAGTCTTTGATTCGAAGTTGTAGCGCAGGTCCAGGGGGTTGAGGTAACGCAGGTCGGGCGATCGAAACAGTCCCGACAAGTTTCTTTGGCCGGCGAATTGCGATAGCTTGTCCTCCAACAAGTAACGGACCAATGCAAGTGAGTCTTGCCCGCGGACCCGCGTTGGACGCCGACAACCGAGCTCATGATTCACAGAAGCAAGCACCGGAAGTGTATTGGAACTTAGGATGTGATAGTTTTATTTCTCAGCTGCGCTGAATTCCCAAGTCTTCGATCGTTGTCAGAGTCTCCAGCTGAAGCCCTGCTGCTTCGATGGCTTCTCGGCCACCTTCCAAGCGATCGACGACTGCCTGAATCTTGTCAACCTTCAATCCGAATTCGCGAACGGCTTCTACGGCTTTCAAGGCACTACCGCCACTGGTGACGACGTCTTCCACGATCACCGCCGTCATCCCAGACTCAACCGGCCCTTCGACTTGCCTACCAGTGCCATGTTGTTTCACCTCTTTTCGAACGATGAATCCCAACAGATCGGTGTCCCGCTGACCTGCCAAAGTAATGGTAGCCGCTGAGATTGGGTCTGCTCCAATTGCCATGCCGCCGACCGCATCGGGCGTCTCGCTGCCTAGCAATTTCAACATACCAGCCCCAATCTGATTGGCTCCCTTGGGATGCAAAGTCAATTTGCGACAGTCCAGGTAAAACGAAGCTTTTTTACCCGATGCGAGTGTGAAGTCACCAAACTGAAGGGCATGCTGCTTGATGAGTTCAATCAGTTCTGATTTGTCGTAAGTGTTCATTGTGTTTCCTGGGATTGCAAATCGAGACCAGCCCATCAGTGGGGCAAGGATCAAATTCAATTCGCAATTGTGGCCATACGAGAAGGCTTCGCAAGAGAGGGCCGAGTGACCAGCTGAACGATAGCGCACTAACCCAAATTGGAAGAGGTCAAGAGAATTGCGCCGACTACGAAGAACGCAGCCACTGCGAACATCCCGATGGCGACGCCTTTCGGCGTTTGCTTCTTCTCCGGATCTTCTTTGCCTCTTAGTGCATGGATTCCGCTTGATGCGAGGCCGTACGCCACGATAAGTAGTCCGATTTGTGCCATAACCAGGTTCCACAGAATCGCAGATGTTTTGAAGTGAAAGGTGCCTATTGCTTGCAGAAAGTCTTCGTAGGCGGATTCCCAGAATTCCCTCATGGCGGGCAGGGTTGAACGAGGAACTCTGGCGAATCCCACTACAAATCGGCTAAGGCTGATCTGAAGATAGAATCCCGATCAACGTTAGTTCCGGTCGCTCTGCCCGGATCTGCTCGACGTCACCGTCGGACAAACCAAAAACTTCGCGCAAAGTAGGCAGCTGATTGAATAAACGATAACCTTCGTGACTGCGCTGGCTGCCTGTGCAGGATAAGAATTCGAGCTGCGAAAGATTCGCGATCGCAGCCATGACTTCATCAGTCAGCTCGCCGCGCGGGATAAGATTGCGAATGCGCGGATACTGCCGAGCATGCTCGGCAAGCAAGTCGGCTCGCAATTGCCAGCTGCCCTTGTAGATCTTGACAGCAAATTCGAGAGTGTTTTCAACATCATCACGATCGAATTGAAGTGCATTCCAGTTGCTGCCTTTCATACGAACCAGATCTTGCTCAAACAGCACTTCTTCGCGCAGCGGGACATCTGAGTATGCATAGCTCGGCAGCTGTGGTGGCAAGGCCCTGGGATTGGGCTCCAAGGTCAGAAGATCGATGGCGTCGTTGCCAATAGATGTATCGACAAAGCGGACGGAACCATCGACCATGGCGACCTGAATTCCCACGTAC
>PKCQ01000071.1 GCA_002862265.1 Planctomycetaceae bacterium
GCGCGCGTGCGCGCGCGTCCACGCGTCGCGCGGTCTCCGACGCCACGCTGCGCACCTGCCGGTACGACCCCGCGTTGCCAGGCACGAACAGCCCTGGGATCGATCGCCCAGTTTTCCAGATTTGCGTCCCGCACCCGCTCCCTCCGCCCGACCCCACCGACGCCATCGCGGCGTCGGTTCGCTTCAGTTCCTCGATGGTAGCTTCGCGCATTCGAGCAAGAGTACGGTTGAACTCCGGATCTAGTGCCAAGTTCTGGAGTTCGTGCGGATCTTCGAACATATTGTAAAGCTCTTCCGTTTCGCCTGTCACCAAATTGCGCACGTATTTGTACTGACCTTCCGCCAGCATGACATACCAAGGGACTCCTGGACCGTGATACAAAGCCGGATTGTCGTTGTCTGGAACAATTGCTGTCGAAGATCCATAGTTGCGTCCCGTGTGCACCAGCATGGCAGGATGCTCCCAGTTGTGCTCAGGATTCTTCAGCAAAGGCGTCAAGTCATGGCCGTGCATCTCCCAAGGCGGTTTGATTCCAGCTTGAGCATAGATGGTGGGGATGATATCGACGCCGCTTACCGGGGCTTCGACAGAACTCCCGGCCGGGGCAGGATGATTCTGCGGCAGACGCATGATCAATGGAGCTTCAACAGTCGCACGATAGGGAGCTACCTTGGATTTGAATCCATGCTGTCCCCAGGCAAATCCTTGGTCCGAAGTGAAGATGATCATGGTGTTTTCGTCTTGGCCCGAAGCAACGAGTGCCTCAAGCAAGCGCCCCACGCTCTCGTCAATGGCCTTCACGCCTTGATGATACTGACGCACCCAATCTTTTAACGATCGGCCAGGAAAATCCTTCATGCCAACGGGTGCCGTTTCCCGTGCCTGCCGTTCTACGGGCGCGCCATTTTTGCCCTTCTCCCAATACTCCATATCCTGCACATACTTGGGCTTACCCTCGCGAGGTGGATAGATGCTCGGTGGCAAGGGGACTTCGATGTCGGCGTAATCTTCTAAGTGCCGATCGGCGGGAGTGAAGGGGCCATGGACGGCTCCGTAGCACAACCACAAGTACCAAGGTTTCTCTTCGTCGCGCCCCTCACCGTTAATGAAGTCGATTGCCCAGTCGGTGTAGTTGTCTGTGGTGTAGCCTTCCACCATGACTGGCTCTTTGCCTTGGAAGCTCGTCAACTGGTTGTAGTAGTAGTTTGGGGCGTTGTCGGGATGCTTCGGTCTGTTCCAAACAATTTGGAAGTCCCAGTCGCGACCGAACCCTTCATCGACGCCGGTATGCCACTTGCCAATCTGAGCCGTGGTGTAACCTTGCTTGCGAAACTCGGCAGGCCAAAACGGACACTGTTCAGGATCGTAGGCACTGCCTGGGTATTGGCCTTCCATCCGCATCGATTCGATGCCGTGCTGATGTTTGCCAGTCAGCATCGTGGCTCGTGATGGCATGCACCATGCACCGATGTAAGCGTGGTCAAACCGCGTGCCTTGTCGAGCCAGTCTGTCGATGTTGGGCGTTTTGACCCAATCAAAAGCATCCGGGTAACAGCTCACCGTACGATGCGACTGATCGTCCGTGTAGATGAACAAGATGTTGGGGCGTTCTTTCTCGTCTTGATCTGCCGCAGTGCCGATCCGAGAGCTCAGCATGCCTAACAAGGCAGAGAGCTGAAGGCAGAATAGACGGGAGTAGCGTTTTCTTGCTACAAGCATGATCGTTACCTGGCATGAAGTCAGAGGATGTTGGGATCCCCATCATACCATGTTGATCTTCGCTGTTCTCGCCACTTCAGCCGCAGAGCGTTTGCTCCGGTTCTAACGCGAGCGATGCGGAGTTGCACGAGTGCGTTTGCGGCGGGAGTCGCGTGCCGGCTAAAGTGAGCTTCAACTTTTCGCGAAGTAACAATTGATCTGCGCGGCGCTCAAGCTGCAGTTGATCCATTCAGAATCCAGCTCGGCTCCGTAAGACTTGTAGAACTCAATCGAGGGCTCGTTCCAGTCCAGAACTTGCCAGACCATTCCTGTGCAATTTGCTTCCAGTGCAAATTCCATCGTGCGATTAAACAAGTCCTTGCCGAAGCCTTTGCCACGAGCGGACTCCGTGACGATCAAGTCTTCGAGATAAAGTCGCTTGCCCTTCCATGTCGAGTAGCGCCAGTAGTAGAGCGATAGGCCAACGATCTGTTCGTTGTCCTCGGCGACAAAGAAGCCGTAAACTGGATCCTGGCCGAAGCCATCTTCCAGCATGCTTTCCACTGTCGTCACCACCGCGTCAGGCTCTTTCTCGTAAACCGCTAATTCTACGATCAGCTC
Source organism: Planctomycetaceae bacterium (assembly GCA_002862265.1). Lineage (GTDB taxonomy): Bacteria > Planctomycetota > Planctomycetia > Pirellulales > Pirellulaceae > Aureliella. The sequence goes on from PKCQ01000071.1 coordinate 2,321, forward strand.
CAAGACACGCGGCAAGTCCTCGGCCTTACCTTCGCGAATCGAGTTTTGTCCTGACATCATTGACTCTTGGGGAGAAGAAAGTGAGAAGCTGCGAGCTGAGATTATCCGGCAACTTCTGAGTTCTGTAAGCCCCGACAAAGAGCGAGTGTCGCTCGGGCGAAGGACTTACCAGGATGTCGTGTGGTCGGAGCACGCCATGATCGACACCGTGATCGTCGACTTTGGAACAGTGGGCGACTATGGCCTCAAGCAAATAGCTCTTTGCGGGCTTCGCCCTTGTTGGCGAGTGTGAATGGCTGGCCAATGCTGCTCTCTTCTTCATGCGCCGGGTCGATGCCGAGAGCCCAGGCAATGGTGGCATTGAAGTCTGTCACTTCAAGGACGTTGTCGGCCGCGAACTTGCCGTCTTTACTGGTGTTGCCATAGATCTGGCCGGCTTTCACACCTGCACCTGCCATTAAACAGGTGAATCCATCTGGGTGATGATCTCGTCCTTGATTGGGATTCACATCTGGCTTCCGCCCAAACTCGGTAGACACAACAACCAAGGTCGAATCCAACAGGCCTTTCTGCGTGAGGTGCTCTAGTAGCGACGCCAGCCCTTTGTCTAACTTGCCAGCGTTTGCAGGTAGCTTGCCATAGATATTGTCGTGATAATCCCAACCACCAAGCTCTACTTTGACGTATCGCACTCCTCGTTCCACCAGCCGTCCGGCCAACATGCAGCTGCGACTGAACTCCTGGTTGTCATAAAGCCCCGCGATGTTTTCATTTTCACTCTCCAGGTCGAAGGCATCGATGTCCTTAGAGTTCATAAAACGAAGCGAGCCTTGATAAGTATCCACATAGGCGCGCGTGTCTTTGTTACCGTACTCGTCATCGAAGTCTTTGTTAAGTGCGCTCAGGATATCCAACCGTTGATCAAACTTGCTTTCGTCGACCACTGGATTTCGATTGACGAAATCAATCCCGGTTCTCGTATTCATGACTGGCAGCGCGGCCCACTGGCCGGGAAAGAATCCGGCAGTCCCAGCACTTCCTTTTCCGATACTGACAAAATTTGGCAAACTGTCCTGCTCCGCGGTGAGGCTCCTGCTTACCCAAGCCCCGAGCTCCGGATGCGTGATGGAGGATCGCGGATCGTAGCTGGTTAGCATCTTGTAGATACCGGCAGGGTGGGCACCCTGATTGGACTTCATCGAATTGATCACCAGCAGCTTGTCCATCTTGTTGGCGAGCGTCGGGAAGTAGTGACTAACGCGCATACCATCGACGTTGCTATCGATGATCTTGGAGTTGCCCAGCACCGATTGGTCGACTTCCATATTGAAGCTATCGTACTGGCTCAATCCTCCAGAAAGGAAGATATTAATTACCGACTTGGCTTTTGCCTTTTCGGTACATGCGGCAGTTATATTCAGGGCAGGCAATGTCACGCCTGCCATCCCAACGCTGTAAATGAATTTGCGGCGTTTCATTTTGTTATCTTACAAATCGAAATTCGTTTGAGTTGAGCAAAGCCCAAATGAGATCATCCTGCCTGTGGGAGACAAAAGGCTTTTCGGATTCCTTTGGTAGTCGACCGAGAATGGCTTTCCAGACGACTTCCATCCGTTGTTCCGGATCCGCAGTAGTTTCAAGCTTGCGATGTAGGTAGGCTTTAGGCTGTCCAATAATCTCTTGCTCAAGATGGCCGTTCAGCAAGTAGAGAATCTGGGGAATATTGGGCTCTTTGTTGGCACTGTCGATTAATTCACGATCGGATTTGCCCATGAGCATGGCCACAGCATGCACGCCATCCACGTGGCCGTAGGTCGAGACACGCCACAAGTGCTTAGGGCCTATGTCTCCGTTGCGTTTCCTGGCGGCCACTTCTTCGCGTTTCTGAAAGGCACCTCGACCAGGCCCTTTCACGGAATACTCGACGAAATCTTTGACGCCCATTTCACGAGCTTTCTCGTAGAAATTTGTAAAGCCATCCCAAGTGAACTCGATGGCAACGTACCGATCTGGCTCCTCCGTTCTCAAGCTGAGGAATGAGTCGACTATCGCTTCTGCGGAGAGCCTGCGGACGATTGGGCCATCGAGGACGTAGTCAGGGGTCCTGTCTGCATCCAGTGCGATTGCTTTACTCTGGTAGGTTTGGCTGTTGAACAGGACGCTTAAGAAAATCTTGAGGTCGTAGCCCGAGTCCTGCATGATCTCAATCAGCTTCTCTGTTAGCTCTGGGTGCGGCCCCATTTCCTCGGGCGACAGACCGCCTACGGGGCCGACGAGCTCCGTACCCATCACTTGGTGCCACAAGCGGTTCACGATCGATTTAGTGAACAAAGGGTTGTTGGGCGAGACCATCCAGTCGGCGAAGGACTCGCGAGCGTTGATCTGCGGCCCAGAGTTGTTGTGATTGAGAGTGTTTAGTTTGTCTTTGGTGAGTTTGTAATCCAGCTTCGGCATATCACCGAAAAGAACGTCAGCTTGCACCGCCTCAAAAGGCTTGCCATCGTCATACTGATAGTCATGCGGCAGACGCATGAAGCCCGACCCATTTCCGTGAATCGCTGCATGCTTCACCCGCAAGGATTCTCGATAGACGATCCATTCATCAAAGCTTTTGTTTTTGAGAATCTTGCGATCCTTAGCATATCGCTTCTTCTCCAAGTCTGCGGTCGGATCGACTCGCAAGTGTGTCCTAGAGCTGAAGGCAGCGAGTTTGTAAAAGTCCTTCTGAGTCCAAACGTCAAACGGATGGTCATGGCACTGAGCGCACTCAATACTCAAACCTAGAAAAGTCTTCACCGAGTTGGCTAGATGATCCAGCGGCATCGGCTCGCGAGCGTAAAAGCCAGTGGCTCCATTGCCAGGCTTGTAGAGCGGCCCTTTGGCATTGATTAACTCGTGAGCCATTTGATTGTAAGGTTTGTTTGTCCGCAGTGCTTCTTTGATCCACTGCCCGTAGTTTCCTGGGTGATGCAACTTGTCGCCCACGTATTTCACTCTCAGCAAGTCCGCCCAGTAGTTGTACCAGTGACTCTGATAGCCTTTCGAGTGAAGGAGTTTCGCGATCAGCCGATTGCGTTTGTCAGGTTCTTTATCTTCGATAAACAGATCAAGCTCGTCGAGCGTCGGGATGCGACCAATCGCATCGAGGTAAATGCGTCGGCAAAAAGTGTAATCATCGATACTCGGGCGAGCGAGTTGCCCTGCTTTAGCGATCTGCTGTTGAACCAGCCCATCGATTTGCTGCGAAGGAACGATATCTTCGCCTGCGTGAATCTCGAGTGTGAAGCTCGTCAACGCAATTAGGGTTAAGGGGAGGATGTTCTTCATTGATACGAAGGAGATACCAGTAAATGGTAGTGTCACAGTGAGACGGTGGAGGGAAGGCTATCGTGCTGAGGCGGGGAGTTGATCGAGGTTTCAATCAGTCAGCTAAGGTAAAGCTCGCCATCGCACAGCGGATTCTTAAATCTGCTTGGGTAAGGCGGGGGACTTGTAAGGGACCTTAACCTACAGTCTCTCATTATGATCTCTTTGACACCATGGTGATTACGATTCTTACAGGATTATGGGCCGTCTTGTGCTTTTCTCGGCGATTCGGGGGCTTTCGCACTCGAAACTAGTCTCGGACAATGTAGCAATCGGGTAACTCGTGCTCTAACTGAGTGATCGCCTGGCGGGATAGATTGGGGCAGTTCTCAATCGACAGGTATTCGAGAGAGCTCAATTGCTCGACCGTTTCGAGTGTTTTATCCGTGAGGCCGAGGCAGCCGTTTAAGGTGAGTTCACGCAAGTGTTTGAGGCTGGCCAAGTGAGTTACTCCCGCGTCGGTGAGGTTCGTGCAATTGTCCAGGTAGAGTTCTTCTAGCTTGGTTCTGCTTCTTAGATGCTTCACGGCAACATCAGTCAAATTAGCGCAGTCAGCTAGATTGAGCTTTTTCAGCTGCGGCATCTTGCTAAGAACGGCCAGGCCTTCCCCCGTCAGATTCGGCGTGCTCCACAAACTCAGTTCTTGAAGGGATTTCATCCTCGCGAGATGCTCTAACCCTTCGTCTGTGAAGTTGTCGTTGTCGCAGAGATTGAGATAAGTCAGGCCTGTATTGGCACTCAGGTTTGCCAGACCATCATCGGTCAGAGCGGCGATGCAACCGATGTTCAACGATTCCAGTTGAGGTAAGTCTCTCAAGGCTTCAAGGCTCTTGTCGGTAAGCTCCAGGCAGTAGAATAAGTTGAGCGTCCGGAGCTTCTCTTTGTTTTGGAGATTAATGACTGCTGGATCGGTGAGCTGGAACGATTCCATCATGTCGAGATGCTCAAGCGTTGAGGGAAGCTCGACATCGCGTCCTTTGAGGGGCCAGTTGAAACCCATCTCAAGTGTCTTGAGTTTCGTCAGCTTTCTAAAGAGAGGGTTATAGCCTTTGGCCGTGAGTGTATAGTGGCCGAATAAACCGAGAAACTCGAGCGACTGAAGGCTTTCCAGATGTTTCAGGCCTTTGTCAGTGAGAAACTTGTTCGCCTTCCATTGCCGGCTTCCGTTCAGGTTCAGGTAGGTAAGCGAAGTCAACCTCGCCAAGGGCTCCATGTCGGCATCTTTGACTCCGCCTGCGGAGTTCGAGATATCTAGGAGCTCGAGGTGCGTCAGAGCGTCTAAACCCTTGCTAGTGAATCCGCGAATGTTTCTGGCTTCTAGTTTTCTAAGAGAGGGAAGTTTTGCAAGTTCCGCATAGACGGCTGGCAGCGAAACTCGAATCGAACTGATGTCCAATGTTTCCAGATTTGTAAGCCCGGACAGGCGACGTATTCCGTTGGTAGTGATTCGGTTGCAGCCAGCAATACTGAGCGACTTCAACTGATCCAGTTTCGCTACTTCAGCCAAGCCGCGGTCGGTTAAAAGGTTGCAACCGGACAGGTCAAGCTCTACCAAACCCTCAGCGCTGCATACTCGTGCTAGTTCGCTGTCTGTAAGTTCCGTTCCTCTACTGTCCAGAATTAGTTGAGTAGCTTCGAGGCTCAAAGGTTTCTTTACCTTGGAGTCTTGAGCCCATACGCTCCCCGCAAGGCAGAGAAGCGTGAGGGATGGAGCGACGGCACTCTTTGCAAGGTTTCTCACGCCAACAACTCACTCAGTGGGCCCATTTGATCTTCCACTTTTCCAAGTGCCATATCCGGTTGACCGAACAAATCCTGTGGAACGTCTGCGAGATGACACAACGTCGTGAACCAGTTGCAGATAGTGTGCTTATGCCCCGCGCGACCATACTGAGGATATGCCAGATAACGTCCATTCGACTTGAGCTTTCCGCCTATGTTGCCGAGAACAATCATCGGCCAGTCGAAACCTCGCGAGTGGTGTTGTGCTGCGTTATCGCTCGTGTAGACGATGAGCGTGTTGTCGAGCATCGTTCCGTCGGCTTCAGGAATGGCATCTAGTTTCTTTGCCATCTCAGCGATCAATTCGATATGGAAAGTCCGAATTGCATTGCGGCAATCTTGGGCCGAAAGTGTCGCATAGCCAGCTCCGTGACCGATCGCATGAACGTTGTTGCCGATCCCGATTCCTGAGTAAACCGAATCCAGGCCATCGGCGTGAACTGTTATGACGTTGGTCAACCCTGAAATCAACGCGGCGCTCGCCATGTCGAAGTGAGCTTCCAAGTGATGCGTCGTGAATCGAGAGGTGTACTTATCGTCGAGGTCGGGAGCGTTTTCCTTCAACACTTCCTGCATTGAAACCAACTTCACCCGTCTGTCGCGCAGGGCTTCAAAACCATCGAGGTAATGCCCCAGTTTCTCTTGCTCTGCAGACGGCAAATTCTGCTGCAGTTTCTTGATGTCCTCGGACATGGCGTCAAGGACATTACCGGTACGCGTATATTTCCTCTTAAGGTCCCCACCTTCCAGGATGCTTCCAAATAGGTTCTCGAAAGCCGCCATTGGGTTTTGCTGAAAAGGAAGTTGTTGGCCTTTGCCTTTCGCGGAGATAGCTGGAAAGGTAACGCCTTGGCTCCCTTCTCCCATCTTAAAGCCCACATGATTGAAAACGGATGGCAGCTTTTCGGAGAGGTGTCCATCGATGGTCGCAAACAATGGCGGCGCGTGGGCCGAGGCTTTGTAGCCGCCAAGTGCACCGTAAAAGGCACTGTGACCAGAGTTGGTCATCTTGCCACTAAGCCCCTGGATGATCGTCAACTTGTCTTTGAAGGGCTCAAGCGACCGCAAGCTTTCAGAGAGCTGTCGTCCTTGGAGTGTTTCGTCGACGAGATTCTCGCCTCGATGTTCAAGGCCCTCCGGGTTTAGATAGTCGCCTTGAAGGCCACTACTCTTTACGACGAAAACGAATCGTTTGGGCAGCACCTGCTGATCTGATGCTTCCAGGTGCCGCAGGAAAGGTGAAAGTGCTACTGCACCACTCCCAAGCGTCACACCCTTCAATATCGATCGACGGTTGATTTGTTTCATGTCAATAGTGTCCTTGTCGGTCAGGTAAGACCGCTGTCGATTTCTTTTCTCAACCCGATACGTGAGCAAGTGAGCGAGGTTATTAGGCATGCGCCTCACTCACGCTTCAGGTTGTGATAAACCCTACTTTCGATACAAAAAAGAATCCGATGTTAGCAGTGCCACGAGCAACTCTTTAAAGCTGCCTTCACTTTCAACGTAGGCCTTGTCCATCGCGATCAAGGTCTTGGAATCACTCAGCATCTCATTGCGCCCCATCCAGTAGCGGAAGACATGGCGAATGAAACTCTGTCGCACGAGATCCGACTTCGCCAGGCGCTCCATCATCCCACGAACATTCTCGACTTCGCCTTCCAGCGATTCTTCACGTGTGTAAGTAATGGCTCCGGTAGTGTCGACTGGCTTCTCTTTCTCGGTGGCTCGCCAACGACCGACGTGATTGTAGGCTTCAAAGGGCATACCCAGCGGGTTCATTTTCTTATGGCATCGCCAACATTCATCTTTGTGAACGACGCTAAAACGTTCTCGTAGAGTCTGATGTTCGTCTTCAGGAATCTGTGCATCGACATTGATCGGTACATCCATCACCACGCCAGCCAAGAGCTTCTCGCGAATCCATTTGCCACGTCGTACAGGATCGTTATCGAAATTCCCACTGTGCGCGATCAGCCAACTGGGCTGGGTAAGAATTCCACAGCGCTGACCATCGGGAGCTCGGAAGACCTTACCGTTCTGACGGATGAGCTTATCCTCGCTCCTGTCTTTGTCATACTCCATCTCAAACGGATCGAGGTT
>PKCQ01000470.1 GCA_002862265.1 Planctomycetaceae bacterium
CGCCGTGAACAGCAGTAGTGGCACGCGATCCATCGACGCTTCGACTACAGCGGGAAACGCGTTTGCAACAGCGGTGCCCGAAGTGCAAACAAAAACACCAGGTCTACCCGTCGCACGCGCGTATCCGAGGGCCGCGAACGCAAGGCCTCGCTCATCGAAGTGTTGCGTGACTTGTGCAAATTCGTTGTTGGCAATTGCCAGCGTGAGTGGCGTGCAGCGTGATCCGGGAGCGACAAAGAAGTGATCAATGCTGTGTTTCAAACAGCTGTCGATCGCGATTTCAGCCCAGATTTTGTCGATCACTTGGAGAACTTGCTTAGGTTGTTTTGGTGACCGAGTTCAACCTTTCAGCGAAGCAAAAAAGTAGTCCTCGCTGACGCTTCGAGTTGAGATGCATGGCACTTAGGAACGAAGTTCAAGAGCCAATGATGCTCAAGAAGTCCTGAATCTTATTCTCCACTTCATACCATTCCTGTTCTGGCTCCGAGCCGCGAACGATCCCTGCACCTGAAAACAGCGATAGGGTATTGCCTTCAACCAAACCGGAACGAATAGCTACTGCGAAGTGCGCATTATCAGCCCCGATCCATCCTACAGGAGCAGCGTACCAGCCGCGATTGTAGGGTTCAATCCGAGAGATTTCTGGTAACGCATTTTCCGTTGGATATCCGCCCACCGCAGGTGTCGGATGCAGCTGTGAAAGCAGCTTCCCATCATCTACCTCAGCCTTGAGCTCACCATGCACATTGGAGCGCAAGTGTTGCTTCCGAGCCAGCCGCAAGATGGATGCTTGCGAATCCACGTCCAAGTGCTCGATAAACTGATGCAGCTTCTGGCGAATACTCTTGCGAACGATGTCGTGCTCTCGCTGGTCTTTGTCGCTTGTCAGCAACTCAATCGAAAGCCTTTCATCCTCCTCAGGCGTCGCACCTCGCATTCGGGTTCCAGCAACAACTTCACTTTGCAGCAATTTGCCTTCGCGGTGAAACAATCTCTCGGGAGTTGCGCCGACGAAAGCCGTATCTTCTCCGAAGTTAAAACAAAAGACAAAACAGTCGTGCGTGGCCGCATGCAAGCAGGCTGCCAGAGCAATTGAGTTCAGCGGGCTGTCAAATGTCAGTTCAGTCTTCCGCGACAAGACGATCTTCTCGACGACTTCCCGGTCGATCAAAGCCAGCGATTCGTCCACTCGAGACTGCCAGCCATTGAAAGTCGGTTGGTAACGTTTCGACACCGGATCAGGAATCGAGGCATCCAATGGCAACTCGGAAATGCTCATGACCCGAAGGTCGTCCCGAGCACACTCGACATCCTGCTGATTCATCACTGCCAGTGTTAGGACTCCACCTGACAATGTGAGCCTGGGAATGACGAACTTACCGGCACCGAGAGAGCTCCAGCAGTCAGAACCATCAAAGGAGAAGCCTCCAAAGAACCGAAGCGTCTCCGAACCCATTAATGATTCACGGCATCGTCGTAACGCAAATGAAGGATGTTGCTCTGCGCTAACTTCTACTTGTGAAGCGACGCCAACCCCTGCCAGGACATCGTTTGAACTACGATCCACCCACGCAACTCTCGGCATCGAAGCATTTGAATTTAACCATGGCCAAGCTTGAAGCTCGGGTACTGAGACCTGAACAGTTGCGGGGAATACTGTGGACGACTCGCTGATGGTGTCAAGCTCTTCCATCATTACTGAAAGCGGAGATTGTACGATTTGGAAACTTGACGTCATAGCTTTCTTTATTTTGGCCGCCTCACATGTGGGGAGCTCAAAAGCACCCATTTTGCCGATTTTGGGAAAGTTGAATATCAGTCCGACGCAGGCTGTGGCAAGATCAGGACGAACTAGTTGCTGCAAATTCTGCATGATGACCTTGCAACCACCTTTGCCGGTTTACCTACCGAATCTCTCACGCGTCGATTAACCCTGAATAGGGGATTTTGTTGACTTTCGGCGATTGAGGAATGGCGAGATCGGACTATCCCATAGCCTCAAGCGAAACCGACGACTTTCAGCATAGAATCGGAGAAAAGCTAGACGCCAGCAATAAAAAACGAGACTACAGGTCACTCAAAAGAGCGTAGGTGACGGTAATCCAACAACCAGGAAGGAGCTAGAACTGAATCTTGGGGTAGCAACAGCGAGTAATAATGTGCTGGCCGTCAAAGCTGCTCATTACCGCAGGCTGACCGACCCCGTTGACCAGCGGCATTTGATCCTCGAGCAGGAGCTCCCATTGCTCGGGAGTGCGACCAGCCGATTGGATTACAAACACTTGGGCGAGCTCTCGGTAGCCTTGCCGCGAAGTGACCCAAATGGTTTTCTGGTCGATGACGGCAAACTCGAGCAGCAGGGTCGTTGAGAAATCCTTGAGAATATTGCGGGGCGTACGGTCATAAGTCGTGACAAGTGCCGTTGTCTCTGGGCCGATTCCTGCTTTTGCCAAGGCTTGCCAGTCAAACCAAACTTCCACTCCCAATCGAGCACACAACTTGGAGATCGCTTGCTCAACAGGCTCTTCTTGGACGCTAAGCAGCTTCGTCTTCTCTTCTAGGAAAACGAGCTTGTCAGACTGAACAAACGGAACGGTAAGATTTTCTGGACGAAAGTTCGTCAACCCGGGAGTCTTCCCAGACGCAACTCTTAAGTTTTCAATCAAGCGAATGGCACGAAACCAAGTGACGAGATCGATGATCGCCGAGTCATATTTGAGTGTCGTCCCTTCGAAGATCCAACCTTTCGCCGTGCCAGGAAAGAGCCCACCAAGGCTCTGAAGCACTTGCTGGATCTGCTCCGAATTCTCAGCCAAATCAGATAAATCCATACTCTCGGGAAGCTGGCTTTCCAAAGCAGCTTCAGGTGCAGAAAGGAGCAAATGATCGCCCTTGGTTTGCCAAGCGACTTTTGCTTTCTGAGCCAGAGTGTTCGAGATGTTGGCAACAGAGCTGTTCTGAAATTTCCCAAGGTCCAGTCTGGCGGTAACATCAAGATTTGCCCCCGCAAGGGAATTCAAATCGACGCGGGTTGGCATACCGCTAAGACGCGTCCACGTGTTGAGCACGGTGGACAATGGTTGCTGAGCGCTAAAGATAACACCTGAAATCGTCTGCTTTTGCCGTTGGCCCCAGTCAACTGAAGGCAGTGGATCGCGGCCAAATGTTGCCCCAAGCTGCAGATCCTCGGCGGTGACCGGCGCTGGACCGATTTTCACATCCCGAGGCAGAGCGGGAGTCCAATCATCGGCCCCGAGTATGCTGTCGGCAATCTGTTGCATCTTGGCGCTTAGCTGCCCGCGAATCCGATCCTCTTCGTCCTCCTGAGCCTTGATATCGTCTTCGGTCTCGAACGGACTATTCACATTAAACTTTGGATCACCCAAGCCAATCGCCGCAGAATCTGGCTCTGCACCAGGGTCTTGCGGCTTAGCAGGATCTTCGACATCGTCGTCTAGATCGCCATTAGCTCCTACTGTATTTAATGTCTCATCAGGATTCGGAGTTTGCGTACTCTCGGGATCGGCGGACTCAGATTCTTGCCCAGTAGGTTCGTTCTCAGGATTGGAATCCGCAGGAGGCTCTGACTCGACAGTTTCAGCGCCTTGCTGAGGCTGGTCCAGGCCCTGAGCAAGATCCTTGTTAGGATCCTGTGGGTCTGCATTACCTCCATACCAGCTCAGAAAGGCAATGAATGCGATAACCGCAAATGCTACTCCGCCGACGCCGAGGAAGCCGACGAATAGATATTGTTTGGATTTTGCACTCGACTCCGAAGACCATTCGTCAGAAGGCAACAATGCCTCCTCGGGCTGCCAAGAATCAGGCATGGGAGCCGCGGGTGCGTCCTCCATGGGAGCTAACTGAAAGTCATCACTTTCGAAGCCTCCGCCACCTAATAATGCTTGTTCTACAGATGACTCAAAGGGGGCTTCGTTCTGCGAACCTTCTCCGCTTGGCAATTGCCCGAGATGTTGCTCCAACCCTTCCTTAGTCATCGCCATCGAGTCGACAGAGGCAGAGCCAGGTTGGACAGTTACTTGAGGCTGCGCGGTCACCATGACAAGCGAATCGCACTTGGGGCAGTTGACGACCTGGCCGATCAGCTTTTCGTTTCGTACTCGAATGCGGCTTTGGCATGTCGAGCAGACAATCGTGAACGGTTCCACTACAACCCCTTTCGGTCTACGCATCAGACGAGCTTCATGGCAGTCAGATTTACGGCCACGCGGCTCACGGGTTTATTGTAGGCAAAATCTATTCCCTACGAAGCTGAAAGCTGAGCTTCGGGTGGCGCACCGCACGAAATGCAGGGCTTCTGTGCCTATCTTGTCGAAAATAACGCAGCGGCAGAGAATGCAGGGCAGTACCGCGTCCCAAGATCGGTGTCAGATTGACCGCTGAACGTAGCAAAATTCAGCGTTTTCTGAACTCAGGGCCGTGCCTGTTCCGACGAAATGGATCTTGAAGCAGAAGAAACCGAGGCGAAAGAGATGCTGGCCAAAGACATCAAGCCGGGCACCGTTGTAGTAGATAATGAAGTTCCGATCATGATTGAATCGGTGACCGTGCAGACGCCCAGCGCTCGAGGAGCCGCCACACTCTATCTGTTCAAGGCTCGGAATCTCATCTCAAAACAGAAGGTGGACCTCAAACTAAAGGGCACTGACAATCTGCCCGAAGCGGATTTTCGCAAGCGGATCGTCAAGATGATGTACAAGGACAATGATGATCTGCACTTAATGGATCAAGAAGACTTCAATCAGTACAGCATTCCGTTGTCTGATTGTGAAGAACAGATGAAGTACATCACCGAAGAGCTCGAAGGCCTCTACGCGCTGATCTACCAAGACGAGTGCGTCGGGTTTCAATTACCCACCTCTGTCGAGCTCAACATAACTCAGTGTGATCCAGCCATCCGCGGCAACTCGGCTACTGCGCGCACCAAGCCTGCTGAGCTGGAAACGGGACTCACCGTTCAAGTGCCCGAGTACATCAAGGAAGGCGAGAAGATTAAAGTCGATACACGAACTGGTGAATTCCTTTCGCGCGCAAACTCATAGCTGCTCCAGCAAAGGCATGTCCATCCCATACGTCGGTAGTGCATACTACTGCGATTTCGAGACCATCTCTGCTAAATCGCCAAAGGGCGAGTCATTTCAGCCAAGCAGGCTTTCATGGAATCTATTACGGAAGATCCGACCAATCCAACACCTTGGGTCAACTTGGGCAACCTCTCCAGAAACGCCCCCAACTCCGGTGCAGGTCTGATGAATCCCAAACGGTACTACGAAAAATCGTGGCAAGTGAAACCCAACTATCTGGCCGCGTTTGCGCTCGGCGAAAGTGCTTTCAAAGCTGACGACTTTCTCATTGCAGCCGACTGGTATCAGAAAGCTGTATCAGAACGGCCTTGGGATATCGATGCTTTGTACAATCGCGCTCTTAGCCTTCTATCCGCAGGACGAGTTAACGAAGCCCGTTCCGCTTGTGAAGAATTGCTCGAACAGTACCCCAACGACAGAGAAACCAAGAAGTTACTTCGTAAGTGCCAGCCCTAGCTAGACCCTCAAGCACCTACCTGCGCTGGAGTATTAATCTCAACCGGCTCCAGCCATTTCTCCGCCATCGCTCTCGCTCCAACGCTAGCATGTTCAGCTCACTTGAATAAATCCCCGCTTTGATCGGTCCCGCAAACTTCCCCTACCTGACACCCAGACCATGATCTCGATAGAATGTTCCGGTAACAGATATCTCGTCCTCTGCTACGTGCGCCGGCAACTGAGAATTTATGGTTGGTGTTGATGACATCGTAATCACCGGAATCGGTTGCGTTACTTCGATTGGAATCGGAAGAGAAGCGTTCACGCAGGGACTGCGGGACGGAAAAAGTGCGGTCCGTGCAATTAATGAAACGGGCGAGGACCGGCGTACCATCTACGCAGCTCCCGTTATGGATTTCGAAGGCAAGCGATACGTAAAGCCACGTAAGGCGCTGAAGGTCATGAGCCCTGAAGTGCAAATGGCTTACAGCGCGGCTCAACTGGCTTGGCAGGACGCTGGACTCGAAGAAGCAGAACTTGAGTCAGATCGACTCGGTGTAATTTATGGTTCAGAGTTGATCCCTGGGAACCTCGACGACTTGGTTGGAGGAGTCAAAGCCTGTGCCGCAGATGGCAAACTCGACCTTTCGCGTTGGGGTCAGGTTTTTGAGAAGCAAGTTTATCCACTGTGGATGCTACGCAATCTTCCCAACATGCCCGCCTGCCACGTGGGAATTGCCATCGACGCGCGTGGCCCGAACAACACCATCGCTCAAGACGAAGTTAGCAGCCTTCTCGCCCTTCAAGAAGCTGCTTTGATGATCGAGCGCGACCGAGCGGATTTGATCGTCGTTGGTGGAATTGGCAATCGCTGTGCGCCCTCGCGGATCACCCACTGTTGGCAGGCAAGCTGCGACCGACATCCCTACGATTCCTCATCGCACGATTCACCACGCTGTCGTCCCTTCGCCTTCGACAGTCGGGGAATCGTGGCGGGTGCAGGAGCAGGAGCTATCGTCCTGGAACGGCGAAGTCACGCTGTTCGCCGCGGTGCCCATGTACTTGCTCGATACCGCGGAGGAGCGAGTCGTTGTGCGGCACCCGAGACTAAGTACGGCGGCAGCCGCGTCAGTTCACAACTCGCCGTCGAAGCGGCCCTAGCTGAAGCAAATGTTGCGGCCAGTGACCTGGATCATATCAATGCACAAGGATATGCCTTCCGTGACTTGGACCTTGAGGAAGCGGCCGCAATCGAGGCTTCGGTGGGTAGCACTCCCGTCACCGCCTTCTCGCCGAGGATTGGCACCGCTGGGGCAGGTTGCGGAATACTGGAGTTGTTGGCAAGCTTGGTGGGCATGCAAGACAGTCGTCGATTCGGAATGCTTGGACATCCTGGCGCCAGCGTGGACTGCGAGCTTCATCTATGCTTGGAAGACGGCAAGACAAACTCACCCTACTTCTTAAAGCATAGTTTTACGCCTCTTGGACATGCAGCCGCAGTCGTGATTGAATCGGAAGTTTGACGAAACAGCCTGCGAATCGAGGTACACTAAACCGTCTCGGTTGAGAAACTGCGAGTACAATTCCGTGATCTCGTAGGCCAATAAATAGCGAAACGCTGTTACGGCGACGCGGCCAGCAGACTTAGCGGCATTGGTCCTAGCCGCAGGTTCTTCAGTTCGCCGTCGCGCGTTTATCGGAGTGGCCGCTATACACGGCGCATCTACTCGCGAAAAGCCCGAGACCTCACGGCGATACGACTAACTGAAACAACAGACCTCCTTGCACATTGAATACAGGGATGCTGGAACCAGACTTTCTCCACGTAGCGATGGACGAGCCCGATCAATGCCCCTATCTGACTGGGCAGACCGCCCGAATGCCCTTGCGTGTGCCGCGTGTGGGACTTTACGGCGAGCAAGTCGATCAGCTGCTGGAATCTGGTTTTCGGCGTACAGGCCTGTTCTTTTACCGAACTCAATGCCCCAATTGTCAGGCCTGTGAAGCAACGCGACTGGAAGTGCAAACTTTTAAACCAACGCGTTCTCAAAAGCGTGTGCAAAAGAAAGGTGATGCCGCATTTGAAACGCGCATTGCGACGCCAACACTAGATGCAACGCGACTACGTTTATTCAACGAACATCGACTCAAGCGAGGTTTGGCGCAGCGGGAAGGCGCTCTCGACGAGGGTGATTATCGAGGGTTTTTACTTAACGCTCCCTGCGAGTCAGTGGAGTTGAGCCTATGGAAAGGAGGGGAACTGCAGGCCGTATCGATCACCGACGTGGGTGCCAATTCCTTGTCAGCCGTGTACTGTTTTTTTGACCCGGAGTCGTCAGGATTGAGCCCCGGAACTTACGCCATCCTACAACAGATTCGCTTTGCCGAACAACTCGAACGCAAATGGTTGTATCTTGGCTATTACGTGCGTGACAATCGCCATCTGAACTATAAGTCGCGTTTCGGTCCACAGCAGAGATTGCTGTCAAACACGTGGGTAAATTTTGACTAAAGTTAATTTCTTCGTGATCTCTCTTGCTATAACGCACCGATATTTCATATTCAGAAATTGGTTCCTCTTCTTTTTGATTGGATTCGGAACTGTGTCGCCTCTCACACAACCTGAATTCGTAGAAACCACAACCTGACGCACTTCGCTCAAAAAGCGTGCGTAGGGGAATCGCCACAGATGGATGTCTTGCAAAAGACAGGTCCCGGCCGCGAATTCTTTCTCTCTGGATCTGGCTATTTGCTGGTGGCACAGCACACTCCGCCACACAGTGTTGCTTCTTTTGCCAGCTGCTTGCAACGCATGCATTATGCCAAGCGCTCGAATACAAGAGAACACTAGTGAACAGATCGCGTCAGAACCCATCGATTTCCTCAGTAAGTCTTCGCCATAAGTGTCGACGCCTCGGGGGGAATAACAATTTGCTGCACTCGTGGTGCTTCCAACCACGAACGCTCCACTGAGTCCTGACGTTAGATCTTGCAACCGGCTTTCCCTTGTCTTCTGTGCTGAGCGTCCAGGCCGAAGAGACAAGGGAGAAGCAAAATGGGACTTGTACTACTTGAAAGCGTCTTACTATCACTGTTGCTGGCCATACCTTCTGGGCCAGGTACTCACACCAAGATTGTTCGAGTCGCGGATTCACAATCAAAACAGGCCGACCCGAAGACGGTCTTCTTACGCGATAAGATTTCGCAGACCGTCGACTTAATCGAGCTCAATCACTACTACGACGATCTTGGCCGACACTCCTACGATCAAGTAATCTTCTACGAGTGGTCTCCTGACTACGCTCGCTTCCATGTCATCGCTTGGAGCCTGGTCGAGAAGAATCAAACCAAGAAGCCTCGTAAAGATCCACATCGTGGTGACTACTATTCACGCTGGTACGATCGCGAATCCAATGTGCATCGTACAATTCGATCAAAGGTGTTCCTCGAAACCTGGAGCAAAACCGATCCAGAACGTGCCAACAAAAAGCTGCTCGATGGCTTTGCGTTGCTCCAGGGTATCGAAACCACGGACTCCTCGAAGCTCAGTGCAAGCTTGGTTGTGCTGAGAACTTTCTGGATCAATTGTAGACCGCAACTCCCAGAGATCACCTTGCCTCATGAGAGCCGATGTCCATTTGCATTGCGGATGCAAATGGCAATGCAGGAGTGGCTAATAAACTAAAAGTGGTTAGTCTGGAGCACAAAATGGGGCTTCACGGTAGTCCAACTGCGGTAATGCAATACGAGGGTGCTATTGGGTGGATCATTGGCGAACCAAACCAGGGGCTGCGTGCGATGTTCACTATGATGAACAACGCCAGATTAGGTGTTGGAGGTCAAGGTATTGGTGTTGCTGAGGCTAGGTTTGTCGTCCTGGTCGCTACTTGTCGCGTGTTGCTGCTCGTTGCTCATTGCTC
>PKCQ01000469.1 GCA_002862265.1 Planctomycetaceae bacterium
ATCACTCATTCACTCACCCACTCACTCGATTTTAATGTTACTGTAGGTAAGATTGATAACTTTTTAGAAGAACATGTCGGTACAACCCGTTCCGATCAAGTCTCGGCCTTGGATGTGTTAGAAAAAGGAATGGAACAATCTGAAAAATCATTGAAGGAATTGAATGCGTACAACGAAAAATTGGATGTCACCGATCAGGATAGTGAGAAACCGACTCCTCGTTGGTCTGCCATGGCTACCACCTTCCTCAATCGAGTTTGGACGCACGAAAGAGCGCGCAAGGGTCTCTTGGAAACTGAGGACCTTCCAGAAGGAAAATATCCGTTGGAAGGGACGTCGAAGAAACAGGCGATGATCAGCAAAGCAGTTTTCGAGGGAGCGCATGCTGAGAGTCTTGTAAGCCGTACCACGGAATTGGCCTTTGAGCTGCCGCCACGCCGTCGATGCAGCCTTGATTCTCCAATCTTTTCCAACGGCCTTGACAAAGACAGTCTCCCGCATCGTTATCGCCACGATTCGTCCACCCTGCAAATAACTTTTCACGAAGATCTCTGCGCGGGCTAAACGTCATGAAAGGTTCGAAGGAAGATCGTGCCAGCGTGATGACTTGGCCTTCTTTGCCACGCTCCTTGGCTGCTTGAGCTGCCGCACTTAGCAGAAAGCCTGGCAGCCCGGCCAAGTCTGCGTCATCCTTAAGCTCGAGTGTAAAGGCCTCCGTGCTCTTCTGAACATTCTGACCAAACGATGTGTAAAGACCAGCAAGCTCCTTGGAGATGGTGGCCAACCGCTCGCGGTCCGCACCCTGAAGCTTTGCGCCGTCTCGCACGAAGGACTTATGAGTCAACTCCAGAACTCGCGACTGTTCCTCATCCAGTCCTAGGCTCGCTCGTTTCTCGAATAAGGTATCGATCCGCGCGAACAGCTTAGCGTTCAAAGTGATCTTCGATGAGTGTGCCGCCATTTTGGGTGCCATACGACTCTGGATAGCACGCAGCTCGTCGTTTGTCGCTGAGGATGTCAAAGCAGAAAAAGTGCGTTGCACACGACTCAGATCGTCACCGGCATCTTCGAAGGCAGCAATCGTATTTTCAAACGTTGGAACGTTGGAATTCCCACAGATTGCATCTATCTCGGCGAGGTGCTGCTTCATTGCGAATTCAAATGCCGGCTCAAAGTCCTCAGCGCTGATCTGACTAAAAGGCGGTGCGCCGAAGGGGGTATCCCAGCTCTTCAGGAGTGGGTTGTCTTGTGCCTGTACTAGCGTGGATTGAAAAGTCGCAATCAGCAAAAGGAAGATCGCACATGGAACGCAAGTCGGTTTCATACTCATGGATCGGCTTCGAAGTGATGGATAGAAGTTTTTGGCTAGAATTTTCATTTTCGCGCCGCGCTGCAGTGGCGTTGCGGTTTGCCAATGAACAGCTTATTTTACTATCGTGTCCTGATCAATTCTATGAGGTCAAATCGATAGAACGCCCGAATCAAACGAGGCTGGAAGTTAGCCCATTAGCCGAGCGCGCGGTGATCCAGCCCCATGCTTGGCGTTACTAAATCTACTTTCGCAAAGGCGGATCGATCTTGAAGAGAAATTGATGCTGCGGATCGGTGTTGTATTGATCCAAGACCGGGGAATAGGTTCGAACTTGGATCGTCTTGCCATCGGGCAAGAACTCCATCAGACGCAACCAGCCTTTCCCGCCTTCCGCCAACATCTGATAGTTGGCTAGCACTTGGTGAACCAGGTTTCCATGTTGCGTCTCGGAAGTGACTCGTCCTGCACCGTCACCCAGCACGTGCCCGGAAAGGACCAGTACTACGTTACTGTGCTTATCAATCACTTTGCGCCAAATGTCCCCACCATCGTTTACGCCTTCCGGGCTGTCTTTGACGCCATATCGGTAGGGACTCCAATTCTGATCCTTTCGTTTGGTAATGTCGTAGATCGAATCGTCGAAATAGGTGTGTGCGTGAGTCACCAGAATGGCGCGTCGATCCGAGTACTCAGTCAATAGTTCATTTGCCCATGCAAGTGCTCGATCTCGCGGAGCCCACTCAAGGGCAATCCCGATCCACTTGATTCCACCAGCTTCGAATAGTGAGAAGTTATTCTCGGTGCGACCAGGATCTAAAGTACCCTTGAACGAAGTGTGTTTTGCAAAGTCTCTCTTAGGCAGATATTTGCTCATAAGCGACTCATGCGTCGCGCCGTTTCCGCCCGGGCCTGTGTCGTGGTTGCCAGGTGCGCAAATCACTGGCAACTTGCCCCACAGGTGCTGCATCGCTTCACGCGCATTTTCCCATTGCTCCGGCGTGTTGCGATTGGTGATATCGCCTTCATGAAATACTGCGGCAATACTGAGCTCTTCTCGATTTTCAACGACCCACTTGGTTTGGGCAATGAAGTGCTGCGGAAATCGCTCCGCATAAACTTGTGTATCAGGCAGCGCAACGATAGTCGTGGAACCAGGTACAAAGTCCCACGGTGCCGGGGGGGAATAAGGCGCGGTGGGTTCGACGGCAGGTGCCCGACCATCGCGGACGGCTAGCACGTAGTCCTGTAACCCAGCAAAGAAAGCCTTTGCCGCGATCTGGAAACCCTGTGGTGCAACGCTCTCGCCGATAGCGTTTTCCAGTTTGTCGAAGTAAAGCGAGGATAGCAACAATCGCCCTTTTCCAACCGCGGCTTCAACCAAGACCGGATCACGATTCGTCGCATCCAAGGAAAGCAGAACACGGAATCCTTTCTGCTCACGCAGAGTTTCCCAGGAGCCGGGCCGGTGATGCGAAGGAAGTTTTAGGTGATTCTTGCTGGTACCATTGCGCGGTAGTCTGTCGACGAGCAGATGTGATTTTGCAACAACGAGAATCGGATCGCCATCCTTGTCTGTACGGCTAATCTCCAAAGCGCTCGGCAGAAAAGCAGGCGTCGCCTCGGTCTGGTCAGCTTGTGTTAGCTGAAAGACGACCCCGCCACCCGCGAGAAATTTCTGCACTGCTTTCGAGCTTGACTTTGCCCAGGCCCTATAACTCGCGTCTTCTGACAAAAACGATCCGAGAACGAGGACGTCGCAATCAAGATCTCGCTCGTCGTTCGGATCAAAGGCTCGTGTATCAAATCCGGCTGTTTCTAGACTTCGCTCGAGGCCAGTTTGGCCAGTGTACTGATCCGCCACTTCCCAGAACTGAGCTTTTGGCTTTTCCTGCGCAAACAGATGTTCGTAAACGCCGATAGCCGCGAGTAAGGCGAGTAAGATCCGAATTTGGCGGAGAGTGACTGACATGGGAATCGTTTTCATGCTCAACTTTCTGGGGATTGGAAGAAAATATCTGTAGCAAAGCGACGGGCCTGCGAAGCTCTCCTGCCCGAGACTCATCTGCGAAGCCTCCGACCTCATCTCAAGTCAGGATTCGGAGCTATATTCAGTTGTGATATAATAGCCACTCTCAGCATCGCTCTGTCGACTTGCTGCCTTTTTGCCTGCCCTTAGTTTCTCGCGAGAGTTTTCATGAAACGATCTGAATTCCTCCAACTCTGCTTTGCTGCCAGTGTCACGCCCGCACTTGGAAGCGTCGCCACAGCAAACTCGACCAAACCCCGCAAGCTGGTCCTTATCGCGGGCCCACCTAGTCACCCGCCAATGATGCATGAATTCCGCGCCGGAACGATCCTTCTTGAGAAGAGGCTGAGTTCGGTTCCCGGCCTCGAAGTCGACCGACATGAGCTCGGCTGGGTAAAGGACGAAGCAAGCTTTGACGATGCCGATGCGGTCGTTTGCTTTTCCGACGGCAATGGTCGCCATCCTGTTCTTGCCGGTAAGGGTCGTCTCGAGACCATGGAAGGACTCGCTGGATGCGGCGTAGGATTCGGCTGCATGCACTTTGCTGTGGAAGTGCCCAAGGACACGGCTGGTGCGCAGTTTCGCAAGATGATTGGCGGCTGCTACGAGCACCAGTGGTCCTGCAACCCGATCTGGGATGCTAAGTTTGAGAACTTACCAGAACACCCAATCACACGCGGGGTCGAACCGTTTTCGATCACGGATGAGTGGTACTTCAACATGCGTTTTACCGAAGGCTTCGATGCGGAAGGGCCTCACGAGGTAGACGGAGTTCGATTCACTCCTGTGCTCGTCGCCACCCCAACCGATGGTACCCGTGACGGTCCGTACGTTTACCCCAAAGGACCTTACTCGCACATCAAACAAGCGAAGGGGCGCAAAGAGGCCGTGATGTGGGCTGTCGAAAGGCCGGACGGTGGGCGCGGCTTTGGCTTCACGGGTGGTCACTTCCATAACAATTGGCAGAGCGATGCTTTCCGCAAAGTTATCCTGAATGCACTGTGCTGGGTGGCGAAGGTTGATGTCCCCGCAGGTGGGATCGAGTCGGCTCCAGTCGATGATGAAGAAATCGCTCTGAACTTGGATGAGAAAGGACAGCGCAAAAAGAAGAAGGCGAAGGCCTAGCGCTCGCTAGCTTGTTCTCCCAACACACCAGCGCCGGCCATCATGGCCGGCGTTTTCATTTCCGGCTCCAGCGGCGGAGCAACAAAAGGTGTGCCTCCTTTCCAGGAGGTCGTAGCAATGCCCTACAAATACAACTCATATGCCAAAGCATCCTGTTTTGCCAGATGCACTTCAAGTGCTTCCCACCGTCCATCAATTTCCTTTTGCTTATCCTGCGTATCAGCAAACAGCACGAGGTTGTTTCGGACGAATTCGCATAGCTGCAGGACGTCTTTTCTCAGATGTCGAACGTAGCGCTCATTCCGTCCGCTGACTTGGTGCCTAATACGCAGAGGAAGAATCCAAGTGTCACGATCATTCCGATCTTCTGGCGGTACCAGCTCAGTCTCTCGGAGTTAGGAATCAATTACAGGGAATTAGTAGGCAAAAGCTTTTCCACCCATGGCCATGAGCTTTTCCCGATAGCATTCTGGATGCTCCCTAAACTTCGCGTGCGCTTCATCCAGAGTCGGCCCCCCAAAGTTCTTCCAAGCGCATTGAGCATCTAGCTCACCACCGTAGGGATCAAAGTCCCGCTCAGTTGGAAGCCCGTTCGTTTTGCCCATCTTTCTCCACACGCCGGCAATACACGATCTCAATCTACCAAATATGTGCTGTTTCATTCTGCTATCTATGCCCAGTCTCGTGCGGCGCGCAAACGCAGGCGATTGGCGTCTTCATCTTCCACAAAGGTCTCTGTCTTCGGATCGATGGTGAGTTTTCGGCCAAGTATCCAGGACAGAGCAGCAGCGTGACAGGCCATATGCGACCGCCGCATCACCGTTGGGTTACAGACGGTTTGCTCCCGACTCTTGACGCAGTCAAAGAAGTTCCTGGCGTGAGCTCCAACATCGAGCCCACGTACGCGTTTCGTTTGAGCAATCTCTTTGCGTAGAGTTTTGGAGCTGGCGACAATCTCGCCTTCATCGCCGGTTTCCACACTTCCTTCACTGCCCTGGAAACGAACGGGACAAGTGCCGAGTCGCGTTGTCCAGCGCGGGCCTCGGTTTCCAAAAGGATCCTTGAGGAAGTCAATTTCAAGCTGAACTCCATTGGAATACTCGCAAATGATGTTCTTCTCCGTCGCTGCATAGCTGATCGGCAGCGTATCGTCAGCTTGATTGGCCCACTGGCACAAGTCGACGGTGTGCGCGCCCCAATCAAGAAGTCGCGCGCCGCTATCAAAGTCGTGAATACCTCGCCAACGCCCCTCAACGTACTTCTTGTTGTAAGGTCGCCAAGGTGCGGGACCGAGCCACATGTTCCAATCGCAGTCTTTCTTGGCTGGTGTTGGCTCCGATGGCAACCAAGCGTTATCCAACGTGGGAACGTAAACCGTCGCATAAAGCGACTCGATTTCGCCGAGCTTTCCATGGTGTGCTAGCTCGACGACTTTCTGGAAGTTCGGGACACTGCGACGCTGCGTGCCAGCTTGGAAGATTCGTCCGGTTTTCTCAAACACTTTCGAGATATTCTGGCAGTCACCAATGGTGATTCCGCATGGCTTCTCACTGTACACATCCTTGCCAGCCTCGGCCGCCGCAATCGACGCAGCGGCGTGCCAACGGTCCCCGGTTGCGATGATGACGGCATCGATATCGTCTCTCGCAAGTAGCTCCCGGAAGTCGCGATAGAGCTTCAGGTCACTGTTTCCATAGTGACCATCGATGAGCTTCTTTCCTTTTGCGCGTCGCGATTGCTGTACATCTGCGAGCGCCACACATTGAACATCCGGCAGCTTCAAAATCGACTTCATATCGTACGTACATCGTGGCCCAATTCCGATTACGCCCAGCGTAATTTTTTCAGAAGGCGCGACGAACGCACCATTGCCCAGTGCTTTAGAAGAAACAAAGTAAGGCGCGGCGACAGCCGTTGCTGCAGTCCCTTGCAAAAACTTTCTGCGAGCCAGTATTGGGTTGGTGGTATTTTTCTGCTCAGACATGAATCGTGCCTTGGAGGGAAGCTGGAGAATCAATCGCTAGGGTAGAATGTCCAGCTTAACACAGTCGTCGATGCTGAACCAAGGAAGTGCATGAGCTCGGCTGCATTCGACCTGAGAGTGTAAACGCACGTTGCCGCAACAGCGTTGACCTCGTATGCGGTCCACTACGGAACACGTGCCGTGTCCTCCCCAATTTTTCTACCTTTGACTCTACTCACCGTCATGTTCTAGGTGCTAATGAAGCGTCTTCAACATTACTTTGTGCGATGGCTTGGCGCGAGGGCGGCTCTCCCTGGAATTTAGGAGCCTTGCGAGATGGCTTTCGACGCCATGGCAACTGGTTTGCCGAAGTTAAACGGGCCGGACGCTATCGTGTGACGCGCTGCCGCGTCATGAAGAAGACAACGCCACTGCTGAACACTGATAGCGGTGCAGTTAAGATTGGTACCAACACTGTCAAGCGTACTCTCCAACCTGGAGATATAGAGTGTGTCTTGGAACTCGATTTGGTACCCGGCGTATTCGCTTTGCAATCGATACTTGCAAAGGGCGACAAGTTAGCCAAGCCACGCACCTGGGACGCCAATTTTGCTTACGTCGATTTTCTGAAGCCAGCCGGAAAGGGAACCGAAGATCAGCTCGTCTGCACATGTGTCGACTTAGTTTTGGTTTCTTCGGTGACATCTTTCGGACAACCACGCGGTGGAATCAGCGGCGGCTGAAAAAGGGTACCGGAGAGGAATTCGATTGATGCAGCATCATGGCGGTTCGAACTATCTGCCCCTGAGTCCTGGCTGCAGTTCAGAAAAACGACTTCACCATCGAAAACATTAGGAAATTCCACCCAGTATTGAATCCCACCGCCGAACGCTTGACCTTGCGGTTCATGGATGGCAACCGAGTCACGTTTGTCGGTTCGAATTAGCACTGGCATTTTGTCCCTACGAGCAACTACGAGCAGAAATCTAAGCTCCAAGTTGTTAAACTCGTGTCAACGAATACTCACTCAATCCAACTATTCGAAGAATATACATGTCAATCCATCCTCAATCTCAACTATGTTGGTCTGTTCCAAGGCTCTTATGTCGCATCGCCTTATGTGCTCTCGTACTCTCGACGAATGTGCGGGCAGACAACTGGCCGCACTGGCGAGGCGACTCGGGCAACAGTACAGCTCCGCACGCAAGCCCGCCGACCCAGTGGAGCGGCAGCAAGAACGTAAAATGGAAAGTAGCCGTTCCTGGACGTGGCTCTGGTTCGCCCATCGTCTGGGAAGACCGAGTTTTCGTAGTTACCGCTGTTCCTAGTACCTCACCTCGCCCGGTGTCTTTCAACCCGCAGCAACGCGGCCAGCGTGGGCAAGGTCGCGGCGGACGAGGAAACGCGGCTCCGTTGCAACAACTTGACTTCAAAGTCTTTTGCTTCTCGCGGACGGACGGATCTCTGCAGTGGGAAAAAACGGCCGTCAGTGCGAAACCACATGAGGGCACGCACAGCACTAATGGCTTTGCATCAGCCTCTCCAACAACCGACGGCAAGAACGTATACGTACACTTTGGCTCTCGAGGGCTTTACTGCTACACTATGTCGGGCAAGCTGAAGTGGAAACGTAATGACTTTGGAAAAATGACAACGCGTGCCACCTTCGGCGAAGGTAGCTCACCGACACTTGTCGACAACATGGTTGTCGTGCCTTGGGACCACGAAGGAAAATCGTCGATTTATGCCCTCGACAAAACGACAGGGGAGACGATTTGGAAAACCGAGCGCGACGAACCAACTTGCTGGGCCACGCCGCTGATCGTCAGTCACCACGGCAAGAAGCAAGTTGTAATGAACGGACAGAACTATGCTCGCGCCTATGATGTGTCCTCTGGGAAAGAACTCTGGCGCTGCGGTGGCCAGACGGATCGTCCTGTTGCATCGGCAGTTACCGAAGACGGTTTAGTTTTCGTTGGGAGTGGTTTTCGCGGTTCTTTCCTGGGCGCTTTTCGCCTAACAGGAACGGGCGACATCGCTGGCAGCCAACATGTTGCCTGGACAACCAGCCGCGACACGCCTGATATTGCTTCTCCGTTGCTGACCCAGGGACGACTTTACTATCATAAGGGCAAATCAGGCATTATTTCTTGCGTGAATGCCAAGACCGGCGAGCCAAACTACGAAGCTCAGCGACTGGGAGCACTTGGTGATATGGTCTACGCCTCGCCAGTCGCCGCAGGCGGATACGTTTACTTTACGGGCCGAAACGGAACGACCGTCGTGATCGAGGATTCCGATCAATTCGAAATTGTTGCGACGAACTCGCTGGGCGAAGGCGTCGATGCCACTCCTGCTCCAGTGGACAACGAATTGTTCGTCCGTGGCGAGAAGCACTTATTCTGCATTTCCCAGTAATTTCTTATCCGGTTGCCACGAGCTGCTTTTGAAACAGCAATTAGTGGGCAGGGTTGGCGTACCAGACGACGCCCAACCCTCGCCCTTCATGACGCTCTTCGCAAGTCAAGATGTCGAGATCGCCGTCGTGATCGATATCTAAGAGTTCTATCAGATCAAACTTGATTCCATCTGGGCCACTGACGTCGTGCCATCGCCATTGAGTTCCGGATTTCTTCAAATAGATCACGCCGCGTTTCGGCGGGTTCGCTGACTCGCAGCTATACACAATCTCGTCTTGGCCATCTCCGTCCAAGTCTCCAACCGCAATCCCTTTTGCATTGCCAAACTTTGGAATCGGCACGACCGAAATAGATTGCACCTCCCAATCAGCGGTCATCGCATCGACCTGTTTGCAATGGTAGTGCAAGACAGTGTTAGGTTTCTCAGCAATATGAATGTGAACTTCGCCCTGTTTGATTGCGACATCCATGAACATCACCGGTCTACCGGCAGGGCCAATGCGATACTGCGTCCAGTCCAGAGTGTCTTTGCCTGGATTCTCCAGCCAGTAGACACCTGACTGTGATGACTTTCGATCGTCATAAAGGATGTCGTTGTCGCCGTCTCCGTCCATGTC
>PKCQ01000172.1 GCA_002862265.1 Planctomycetaceae bacterium
GCGCGGCGGCGATGCGCAGCTGATGGCAATGTGCCACTCGACGCGAAACGAATAGAGCTTTTTGGCAGACTTCTAAATCGTTAGGGTCGCAGCGTGGCGGAGCCGAACAAGAATCAGCTTGACGAACCCGAGACATTAGGGGTTCGGACTCGTCTGTGGGGCAAGGTGAGTGATACGGCGATGGGTTTGCTCATCGCCGTTGGCGGCGTCAGCACGATTATCGCGCTGTTGTTAGTAGTGATGGTGTTAGTCGCGACTGCGTTGCCGATGCTCCAGCCGCCGCGAATTGGTGACTGGGAGGCCGCGGAAACGCCCGAATACTGGCAGGTAGGTGTTGAAGAGAACAGCCTGCTCATGTGGGGCCTCAAAAAGGATGGCGAGGTTGAGATTCGGCCACTCGCGTCACCTACTCGGCTTCTGGAGCAAATTGAAGCACCTGATTTTACTGCCCCACCGACGTGTTTGTCTCTGTCGGAGGATCAGAGGACTCTAGCTCTTGGTTGTGCTGATGGGACTGTGTTGACGGCTCGCATTCAGTTTTCTGATGAGCTTATAGCCGCACAGGAAGCGTCTCCCGGGATGAAACTTGATGAGGCAGGAATTGAGATCGACGGAGCTCAGGTCTTCCGGCAATTTGATCGTCGAAGCATCCAGAAAATCTGGCTAGAGTCTTGGCAATGGTCGAAGCCAAGAAAAGTCTCGCAAGGCGCCATCCGCTCCATTGACTTGCAGACTCGACAAGGAAACGAGTTAAGTTTTGGAGCAAGCCAAAATCAGGTCTTGGCGATAGCAGAAATCGCGCCGGCGACATTTGAGCTTAGCTATATTGAGTTTTCTGAGGAAGATTCCTTTACGCTGGTTTCTTCCGAATCGACTTCCATTTCAACTTCCTTACGATGCCGCAGTCTCGAAGGCGATTTTGTACGTTGCTGCCTTCAGTCGGAGGCTACACAAGCTATTGTGGCGTGGCAGAACGGGACGCTAGATCGTTTTTCCATCTCAAAAGGTCGCATTAGTTATCAGGAATCGCAGACGTGCAGGGCCGAACTCGAATCTATGGAGCCTATGACCGGCAGGCAATCCTTCTTGTGCGGGACGAATGACGGCCGTTTACTCGGTTGGACGATTGCTCGTTCCGGAATTACCCCAGAGGAAGAAGCGAGCGATTCTGACGGATTCGTTTTGACACTTCATCACAATATCCTTCTCAGCGATTCAAAGATTACCGAGATCGCCGGCAGCCTCAGTAGCAAGATAATCGCAGCATGTGATGATCAGCGAAGTGTGTCACTGGTCTTTCTGACAGCCGATCAACCGCTGGAAAAGTTTCGTTTTCCTGGCAGCTCAAGAAACTCGCAAAATGCGATTTCGTTGAGCAGCAACAATGATCGTTTGGTTGCTTTTACTGGTAGCCAGCTATGGAGCTGCGCAGTAGATCTCGGGCACCCGGAGGCATCTGTCCGCTCTTTTCTATCGCGTATTTGGTATGAGGGACATGAGCGGCCCAAGTACATTTGGCAATCGTCTTCTGGAAGCGAGTATTCTGAAACCAAACTGAGCCTAATTCCACTTGTTTTTGGAACGCTGAAGGCGACGCTATGGGCGATGTTATTTAGTGTTCCCTTGGCCATCGCTACGGCGATCTACACCAGTGAATTCATGGCGAAACAGACTCGGGCACGTATCCGTCCTTTGCTTGAGCTTTTAGCAAGTCTACCCGGAGTGGTGATCGGCTACCTGTTTGCAATAGTGATAGCACCTATTCTTCGTGAGCACCTTGCGACACTGATTGCAGGTGTGCTTCTACTCCCGTTCACCTACTCTGCGATTGGCAAGATCATTGAAGCCCCAGTAATGCAGACACGGTTTTTGCGACTACGGGAATCCGAATTGGGCCGACTGTTTTGTTTACTTGCTTGTCTCCCAGTCGTCCTTGTCCTGGCCACTTGGTGCGGACAGCTCCTTGAAGCTCAGTTTTTTGGGGGCGATCTGCCAGATTGGATAGCCGGTCAAGATGGTCTACCCGCTGGTGGTTGGTTCCTAGTGCTTCTTCCCTTATTTTCGCTACTGACCGTTTCGATAACGCACATGCAATCGATACGCGCGCTGCTTCCTTCTCACTTTTGGACAGGACTGACAGGTGTGGCCGTGATGCTATTTCTTGGCGTTGCAGTATACGGTGCAAGCTGGCTTGGCTCGTGGGGGGGAGCGAAATTAGGGTGGGATTTGCGAGAAAGCTTGTTTAACAGCTACCAAGAAAATAACTCGCTTTTAGTTGGTTTGGCGCTCGGATTATGTGTGACTCCATTGATCTATATGTTCGCGGAAGATGCCTTACAGGCAGTTCCGGCGAGTTTGCGATACGCCTCACTTGCGTGCGGAGCATCGCGCTGGCAAACAATGGTCCGAGTTGTTTTACCTGCTGGCTTGGCCGGGCTGGTTAGTGCGATCATGCTTGGATTTGCGCGAGCGATCGGGGAAACGATGATCGTACTCATGGTTGTAGGCAACGCGCCGCTCATGGAATGGAATCCATTTGCAGGGCTAAGAGCTCTGACTGCGACGTTGTTAACGGAACTGCCCGAAGCGACCAAGGGAAGTACTCACTACCGGACCTTGTTTCTGGCGGCATTGATGCTTTTTATCGTTACATTGGTTGTCAATACTTTGGCAGAGTTCATTCGGGCAAGATCGCGAAGAAAGCTTGGCAGCCTATGAACACCAAGGTTACGAGCATGCGAGACGACGCTCGCATCTGGATGGTAGGCGGTTTTCTCGCCCTGTGCCTTGGGATGATGCTGGTAACAGTACTTTTCATCGTTTGGCGCGGTGCAAGCGCATTCTGGCCAAGATCAATTGACGTGATCATCCTTGGCCAAGCAGATGATTCTCCCAGATTACTGGTGGGAAACAAACTTTCTCAGGACGAACGATCTGTGCGAATTCAGACCTCAGATCCTGGATTCGGCACAAGTGGATCGCAGTCTGTTGATTTGGCGCAATGGAATGAATCGATGCGCGTCCGGTCAGACTGGATTCAACGAGTTGAGACAAGACAATCAGGGGCTTTATTCGGGGTTCCGCTATACATTACGACTTTGAATCAATCAGACGCCAAGGATGTTTCTACGGTGGTTCGGAAGGTCTTTGTCGAAACTGCTCATCGATGCAGAGTTATTTTAGATCGGGACCTTCAGTCAACCACTGGGAACCAATTAGAGTTGATTGCCGACACGCTCACGGATTGCACAAGACCGTCTATAAGACGTGAAAGAGTTGGTTCGAAAGGTGATATGGGCGAGTTTCTCCGAGGCACAGAGCAGTTCCAAGATAACGCGGCCAGCAGACGGCATTCGCTCGCGAAAGCCGATGAGCAGATTGCGAATTGCCTGGAGGACTTATTACCCGGCTTCGCTAAGGAGTGGTTGTTGCTTGCGCAAGAACAAGGGAATGCGACGGGGTGCCTTGGTGCAATTGACGAAGCGTTTAAGGTTGCTTGTGGACTTCACTCTTGGTCGGATGAGGAGCTTGAGACGCTAAGGCAACAGTTTACTAATTATCAGGATGAGTTAGAGAAAGAGTTGATTGCGAGGGAGGCACGGTTGGAAAAGCTCAATAAGCGGTGGATACAGACTGCGAGCGATGCGGCCTTTGCGAAAGAGATGCAGCAGGCTTGTCTCCAGAGTGTGTCTCAACGGCATCTGTTTGAGTTGGAGTTGAGCTGGGCAGAGTCACTGCTTTCTGCACAAAAATTGGAGTTCGCAGGCACTACCGGGAGTGAAGCCTTAGATTTGCCTGTTGGCGCAATTGCCAGATTAAATGCAATCCAGCGTGAGACACAGCTATCCAGTGAAGAAACGGATTTGGTGCGCAGCCTTTGGGGACAGGACTACTTGGGTGGCATCGAGGCACGCATTTCCTCAGAACAAATTACCGCAGGAGTGCAGTTGCTGCGACTAGACTCGGAAAGAAAATCTCAGGTTGCAATGCTCGTATCAGGCAGAGGCGAGCTTGTTTTTCCATTGCGAATGGAGAGTGTTCCGCTCAGTGATGTCGAGGCGATTCTCGCCGTAAATAGGATGAGCGTTTGGGAGATGGTGCAGGTTTATGCTGGCCGATGGGCGGAGTTTCTAACAGCAGCTCCCAGAGCGGCTAATACGGCAGGCGGTATATTTCCTGCAATTTTGGGTACCGTCGTGTTAACACTCATTATGACTTTGGCCGTGATTCCGCTTGGGGTTGTCGCCGCCCTCTACTTACGCGAATACATCACTGCGAGTCCTCTAGTATCGCTGGTGCGCATTTCAATTCATAACTTAGCAGGCGTTCCGTCGATCGTGTACGGCGTTTTTGGCGTTGCATTCTTTTGTTATACTCTCGGGGCGTTTCTTGATGGCGGACCAGCGAATGCCGGAATTCAAGTCCTGCCAAGTCCGGTCTGGTTTGTCGGATTGGGAATCGTGGCTTCATGTAGCTGCGTCGCGTTTTTCTGCTCGCTTCGGATTGGACTTGGGCAAGCAGGCACGTGGCTTTGGCTGTCAAGGCTGGCGCTGCTGTTGTGGACCCTAAGCTTAGCTGGATTCTGTTTTCTACTCCTAAAGAGTCCCTTCTTTGAAGGGTTCTATCGTGACGCGCTGCCTATCCCCACTTTCGGAAAAGGCGGTATACTTTGGGCTTCACTAACACTTGCGTTGCTGACTCTACCGATTGTCATCGTTTCCACCGAAGAAGCATTGGCGATGGTGCCCGATTCGCTGCGAGTAGGTTCCTTCGCCTGTGGGGCTAGCAAGTGGCAAACGATTTGGAACATCGTCTTGCCTTATGCTCGCTCGGGTATCGTGACCGGCGGTCTACTTGCAGCTGCTCGCGCGGTGGGACAGGTTGCTCCGCTGATGTTACTCGGAGCCCTACCGGCGGTGGTCGATCTACCACTTGATTCGCAATTCCCATTCTTGCATCCGTCACGCAGTTTTATGCACCTGGGCAATCAAGTGTATAGTCTTAGTCAACGAAGTTCGGACACCGAGGCGACCCAGCCAATGGTTTTCGCTTCAATTTTGTTACTCGTGTTAGCGGTAGCCAGTCTGCATCTTACAGCCAACCTAGTTCGGGCGCGGTTTCGGGCACGTTTTGCGCAGTACTAGTTCGCAAGATTCATTTTTCCTCTCTCCTGCAATGTCTCAAGATCCTTCTCCAAATCGATTGGAAGCAGCGGCTGGCGGAAAGGGCGTGGACGCAGTTATCCACGAACGAGTTTTAAATGCAGAGCCTTGCATTGAAATTCAGAAATTCAGTTTGTGGTACGGTAAGAAGCAAGCACTACATGAAATCACAATGCCGGTTCCGCGCGGGCAGGTCACGGCTCTGGTCGGTCCCAGTGGTTGCGGCAAGACGACTCTGCTGCGCAGTGTGAATCGCATGACGGACTTCATGGATGGACTCACTCTTAGAGGGAGTATTCTTTTTGAAGGCAGTTCTATTTACGAGCCAAAGGTTGATCCGGTAGAGTTGCGGCGTCGCATAGGAATGGTTTTTCAAGATCCTAATCCCTTTCCGATGAGTGTTTTTGAAAATGTAGTTTATCCGCTCAAAGTTGCTGGGATACAGAAACGCTCGACGCTCAATAAGGTTTGCGAGCAAAGCCTGAGGCGAGCTGCGCTTTGGGACGAGGTGCGCGATCGTCTCACTGAAAGTGGATTGAAACTTTCTGGCGGTCAGCAGCAAAGGTTGTGCATTGCTCGCGCGATTGCAACTAAGCCGAGTTTGCTCCTGTTCGACGAGCCCTGCTCTGCTTTGGACCCGCTCGCAACCAGGAAAATCGAGGACTTGGTCGGCGAATTGCGAGGGAAGTATACGATCTTGATCGTAACGCATAACATGCAGCAAGCTGCTCGAATCAGCGATAACACTGGATTCATCTATCTCGGGAGGCTGATTGAATATGGCCCTACGAGTCAGATTTTCACCAAGCCGTTTCTACCAGAAACCGAAGATTACGTCACGGGGCGTTTCGGATAAGACACAAGGAACAAACTTTCATGATTGAACGCGTTCTCGAACCTGAGTTGATGGACGATCCGGATGAGTCCCAGGCATATGACGATATGGACCACACCGAGGTGAACCGTGTCTTTGTGCAGGACTTGCTGGCCACCGGCGACCTAGGAGAGCGCGTCTTAGATCTGGGAACGGGGACTGCACGTATTCCAATTGAGCTTTGCCAGCAACACGAACAATGCAAGGTGATTGCTAGCGATGCAGCAGTGAGTATGCTTGAGATTGCGAAGCTGAATATCGCGATTGCTGGATTCGAACATCGTATCGAGTTGCAGCTTATTGATTCGAAGCAGTTGCTACTCGATGACGAGGAAGTAGACACGGTGATTTCGAACAGTTTGATTCACCATGTGCCGGAGCCAATGACAGTTGTCGCTGAGATCGCACGCGTGTTACGTCCTGGTGGAAAGGTCTTTCTGCGTGACCTCATGCGTCCCGAATCGCTTGAAGAGGTAGAACATCTCGTTCTGACCTACGCTGGCGAGGAAATTGAGAGGAGTCAGCAACTCTTTCGTCAGTCGTTGATTGCTGCGTTAACGGTGGAAGAGATGCAAGAGTTGGTGGAACAAGTCGGCTTTTCGCGGGATTCTGTTCAAGCGACCAGTGATCGCCACTGGACCTGGGCAGCAGAAAAATGACAATCGTAGGAAACTGTGAACTGCCGTTTGCAGCTCGCCGAATTCTTTAATGACCACATTCTCTTCGCTCGCGTGAGCATTCTATGCAGCAGTATTTGGAACTAATGAAGCTGGTCCTAGAGCAAGGTCACGAAAAATCGGATCGGACCGGCACGGGGACACGAAGTCTGTTTGGGCATCAAATGCGATTTGATCTGTCTCAAGGATTTCCACTGCTGACGACGAAGAAGTTGCATCTGAGAAGTATCTTGGTCGAGTTGCTGTGGTTCTTACGCGGTGATACGAACATCAAGTTCCTGAGAAAGCACAAGGTCTCGATATGGGATGAGTGGGCGGACGAGGCCGGTAATCTGGGGCCAGTCTATGGCAAGCAGTGGCGAAGCTGGGAGTCGGCCAAAGGGGCTGAGATCGACCAGATTCTGCAGGTTGAGAAGCAGATACTAGAAACGCCGGATTCTCGCCGCATGGTTGTGAGTGCCTGGAACGTTGGGCAGATCGAGCAAATGGCACTGCCGCCCTGTCACTTGTTATTTCAGTTCTACGTTGCCGATGGCAAGCTCAGTTGTCAACTTTACCAACGAAGTGCTGATCTCTTTCTGGGCGTTCCATTCAACATCGCGTCATATGCTTTGCTCACCATGATGATGGCACGGACGACTGGTTTGGAGCCAGGCGATTTTGTGCACACCCTTGGCGATGTGCATCTCTATAACAATCACTTGGAGCAAGCGGAACTGCAGCTCGCACGTCAGCCAAAGAGTCTCCCGAGCATCAAGATCACGGGTGAAAGAAGTTCAATTGTAAACTTTGAGTACGAAGATTTTTCCCTCGTGGACTATGATCCCGAGCCGCACATTTCTGCTCCCGTTGCTGTTTGACGAATAGGTTAATGCAAAATTCTTCCTCCCTGGAAACTGGCTGGACCTTGGTCGTCGCAATTGCTCAGAACGGAGTGATAGGACGCGACGGTGACTTGCCTTGGCGTCTGAGTTCTGACCTAAAACGCTTCAAACAAATGACGATGGGCCATTGTTTGTTGATGGGGCGGAAGACTTACGAGTCGATTGGACGCCCGTTGCCGGGCCGACAGACGATCGTGCTTTCCAGATCCGAATTCGATTCAGGAAAGGCCGAGGTAAAGGTTTGTTCTGCACTTGGGCAGGTTGACGCTTGCGTTGAGTCGGGCCGCAGTGTGATGGTCGTTGGTGGCTCGCAGATTTACCGAGCCTCAATGGATTGGTGCGATACGATCTTACTGACTCGAGTATTGGTGGATGTGGATGGCGATACGGTCTTTCCTGAGGTGGATTGGAGCGACTGGTTGTTAGAGTCTGAAGAAGAGCTGCCAGCAGGCGACAAGGACGAATATTCGACGGCCTTTCAGATTTGGAATCGAGTCAGGAGACGGGCGTGACCGACTCGTTTGTTGCTCCTCCACAAACCGATCGGCCAGTTCGTGCCCGACTTGCTCCATCGCCAACCGGAGCACTTCATCTGGGAAACGCTCGCTCTTTTCTCCTTGCTTGGCTCTCCGCTCGACAGCAAGGCGGCGAGGTCTACTTGCGAATTGAGGACATTGATTCGCCGCGTGTGAAGCCAGAGTCGGTTCGTCAGACAATTGAGGACCTTAGGTGGCTCGGTTTGGATTGGGACCAGTCTGATCTTCAGAGGGATGAGGAGCCAACTCTTCAAAGTGGGCGCATGCCGCGATTTCTAGAGGTGTTGGAGGAACTGATTCAGGCCGGGCGTCTATACGTTTGCAGGTGTTCACGAAAAGATGTCGCCGAGGCAGCGAGTGCTCCGCACGACACTGCCCTGCCCGCCTTGGAAGGAGATGTCTATCCGGGGACTTGCCGTGACGCGTGCCTCAAACCGGAGCTATTGGAGAAGTACGCTTGGCGTTGGAAATTCGCTGACGCGAAAATGCATTGGACGGATCGCTTACGTGGCCTTCAACAGGCCAACCCTGCACGGCAGCTCGGGGACTACGTGATTGCCAAGTTTCAGAATGGAGTTTTGGTGCCGGCCTACCAACTCGCTGTGGTGGTGGATGACTACGATCAAGGGATAACTGAAGTCGTTCGTGGCGACGATCTGATCTCTAGCACTTATCGGCAACTCGCCATCCTAAAGCATCTAAATTGGGCGCCGCCAAATTACATTCATGTACCTTTGGTGATTGGGCCAGATAGTCGCCGTCTGGCTAAGCGTCATGGCGACACACGGCTCGCCTTCTTTCGTGAGGCTGGAATTCGTGCCGAATCGATTGTCGGCTACTTGGCTCATTCAATTGGACTGATTGATCAGCGAGCAGATGTCACGGCCCAAGAACTTGTCGGCGAACTGGATTGGGAGAAGGTTTCGACCGAACCAACTGTGTTTGAATTTGAAAGAGAGTATCCGGGACTCAACTGATTTCAGGCATCGAAACTGCGGCTCGCAGAGCTCATCTAGGTCCTAAGGATCTACACCGCGTTCCACGGGGAGCATCGGTGCTACCAAGTACAGGGCGATTCCGAGTATCTGATCAAACCACGCTTGGGGAGCATTTGACGCTATTTAAACTGCAATCCGTGATCGTTGATTTCAAAATTGAGGATATTACTGTCGGCATAGCTGCCACGGTGTTTGGCGATGTAAAGGCCGCGTTTCATTTGTCCGTCCATCAGCTGCCTGCCAAGTAGCACGACGGTGTTGGCTCCTGCGACGAGGTCGCCATCGG
>PKCQ01000039.1 GCA_002862265.1 Planctomycetaceae bacterium
GCAATCACTTCTGTGGTCCCAAGGACGCCTAGTCTCTGATTTGCGCTCCGGCAAGGATTGACCCAACAATTCAAAACGCCGTGTGGATCTAGATACGCACGGCGTTTTTTTCGGTTTGCTGGAAAGTCTAGTTCGTTATCTAAAAACAAACTTTCCACTAGCGGGAAAGAAACTTCGGGCAAGAGCCACTAACGCAGCGTCTCGGTTGACAAAGCAGCGTTCTTCTCCAGGGGAGCTCGAATACTGACCGGCGGCTGCCACATCTCGAAACTCGAAGCAAGTTGCATGTCGCCCGCTGCAAAGCTCTCGCCCATGTTACCCCCCACCGTAAACATCAATGCCATCCGGTCGCCTGCGTCGTTGGATAGATGGTCGTAGATCCATTGGATCGGAACGTCTTGAACTTGGCCAGCTGCGGCGATCCTGACCAAACGAAGCTTGTTCGAAGTCACACGTTCATCACTCTCCAAGAATTTGCGAAACTTAGCGCCGAGTAGTCGCCTTAGGTCGTTCTGGATTCCTTCCGTTGTGACCTGAGTTCCCGGCTTCATGTTGGTCAGGCGAGAAATGTTGCACTGCGCAATGACATTGTTGTTCTCAACAAGTCTAAGAATGGTCTCTTCCCGCGAATCGACGAACGTCTTCCACCGTCGGTCAGCCAGCATCGAGAATCCGCCTGGTGTCGACTGGATACGAACCAGCCAGCGGCCAGGGTCATTTTCCGTCGCAAGTTCTCGAAGTACTTTTTCAGGTGTATCGACTTTATCGTCACCAGTTTCAATGCGGATCATTCGCACCAGGGCTTCTATCTCGAAGCCTGGCTGTGCTTCACTGATCTCGCGTCTTTCCTGAATTGCTAAGGCGAGCCATGTGATGATAGGGGATTGCGAAGCAACTTCCGCACGAAAATTGCCTCGAACATCTAAATGTGTCGCAACGCTATTCGCAGAAGCCTCTATGGCTCCCGATAATTCAACCGAAAGCACGCCGTCTTCGATCTTGGAGATCTTGGCGTTAAGCGTGTTTTTGTGTACCGCTTCCAAATTGAACAGATGCTGAACTTCGCCATTCTCGAATCGCCAGCTAGCTCGTTCGCTGACAACCTCCTTGGGAAGTAGCAATTCCAGCGAGCCCGAGTTGATAGAGGACTGTAGTAGTTCCGTTTCCCGTTGATCCAACGGCTCCTCCGTACATAATTGCTCCCAGCTCCCCTCGTGCCACATCAACTTTGTGTTCTTGCATTCCGGACGCAGCTGCCTTTGCGAAGTCTTACCAGCAACCCAGTTCTCTGAATTGGCCTCCACATAGCGTCTTGCGGACGCATTGAACTGAGAATCTTCAAAGGTGAGTTTTTCGAAGTAATCCAAGGTCGACTTCGACCGAATTTCCGCTGCGCGAAACGGGCCATCCGACTCCTTGAGAGGCTCCAGATGCAACTTCCCGCTAAGCTCCGTGACCATTTTGGCTCGCGAATGGAGAAGCTTCAAGTTCTGAGGGCGAACCATTCTCTGTAGAAATTCACCATTTCCTACTGGACTGGCACTAAGCGAAGTCCTCGCAGCGTAGGCTGCCGCAGGAAGAAAAAGGCTAGCGTGCAACGCACGACGCAAGGCCTGGCGACGAGAGAGCTGACTAAAGTGTGTCATGTTGGCGGGACTCCTCGCAAGCACATAGTGCATGCATCTGAAATTGCTCGCAATCGAAAGGAATAACTGGGCTTTTGAACCCAGAATCGGCATGAAACTGCATCACACATAAACATGATGTAGCGAACAGGCGAACACAGGGGACAGTTGGCAGCGTCTCACAATGAGACAGCGGGAGTCGAATTCACCAACTTTTTGCAAAACTGTCACTGATTTTCAGAAAGCCAGAAAAACTCATTCACAGCGGCGTTTGTAGGCAGGTCGTCATAAAACCAAAAATAGCAGTAGGTTAGAGCACCGAAGCCAATTCAGGTGACACTTTTTTGAACACTTGGCCTTGTTTTTGCATCTAGTAGTGAAAATGGTGAGATTGCGTCTAACAGGATGAGGGGCAATCGCTTCAGAGCGAGCAACGAACTATCCGCCTCGGCAACCTAGTAACTATGCATGGGGAACACGGGAAACAACGAACTCTGACAGCGATGTTGTCCATTTCGACCGGAGCGTTAACTCCGCCGAATTGACGCAGTTGCCCTACTGCACAAACTCAAAATGACTTAATTGAAAACAAATCATTCTTTGACGAGTTCGAACAGAGAAGCGAGTTCTAGGAAGGAGCTCAAACCCAGCCGTACTTTGGTGTCAGCGGTCGGAAACCGCACGGACTAACGCCACCAAGTGCCAGCAGGGAGAGGTGAGAAAGATGCATCAAGTTTATCGCATCGGATTGATTCGTGAACTGAGAGATCAGCAGGTTCGCTTTGCGCCAAGGACTCGTCGTCTTGAGCAAGCTGAACGTGCAGAACGTCTGCTCGCAGATCTCGACCTCGAACGAGAATACCCCTACGAATTCATATACTTCCGGGTAACCGATTTTCGTCCCAACGAAAGTGCCCGCAAAATGATCCGTGGTGAAGATGCTGCGCACGATCTGCGATTGTTCGTCGAAGACATCACAGATTCTCTTAATCTAAAGGTAGAAGAAGCGAAGGAGCCTGTTCACACAGTGGATGAGCTCAGCCGAATGTTTAACGTCTCCACCAAGACGATCTCTCGATGGAGAGACCAAGGGCTTGTCAGCCGACGTTTCGTTTACGAAGGGCGTAAGCGAGTCGGCTTCTTGCACAGTAGCGTTGAGCGGTTTGTGGCTCGCAATCGTGACCGTGTAAAACGTGGTGAACGGTTCAGCCAACTTTCCAATGATGAACGCATGGACATCATCGAGCGAGCTCGTCGCATTGCGGCAACTGGGGCGAAGCTCTCTGAGGTGTCACGTCAAGTCGCCGCAGGACTTGGAAGAAGTATCGAAACAATTCGTTACACTTTAAAGAACTTCGACCGGAAGAACCCGGACCAGGCCGTCTTTCCAGAAGCTCGTGAGAAGCTGACGGATGAGGACAAAGTGGCAATCTTTGACAGCTATCATCGCGGCGTTGGAATCAGTGCACTAACGCGTCAATATTCACGTACTCGCAGTGCGATCGTTCGTCTTTTGAATGAGCAGCGTGCACACTTGATTCTCGCGTTGCCGCTGGACTTCATTCACAACGAGTCATACGATCGTCCTGCTGCAAAACTGGAAGAAGAAATTCTTGGCGAGATCCCTGAGGCGATCATTCCGCCTCGCAAAGTTCGGCCTCCCAGCGGCCTGCCAACTTACTTGGCGAGCTTGTATGACGTGCAACTGCTAACCCGTGAGCAAGAATACCACTTGTTCCGCAAAATGAACTACCTCAAGTTCAAAGCGTACAGACTGCGAGAAAGCCTTGATCCATCCGAACCACGAGTTGGGATGATGGACGAGATTGAGCAATTGAACGAATCCGCTGTCGGAGTAAAAAACCAGATTGTTCAAGCCAACTTACGCTTGGTGGTTTCGATCGCGAAAAGGCACATGAACAGTTCGGATGATTTCTTCTCGCTCGTCAGTGATGGCAATATGTCCTTGTTCCGAGCGGTCGAGAAATTCGATTACTCGCGCGGCAACAAGTTCAGCACTTATGCAAGTTGGGCCATTATGAAGAACTTTGCGCGGTCTATCCCAAGCGAGTTTAAGCACAAAGACCGCTTCCGAACCACTGGCGAGGAAGTGTTCATGGCTCATGAGGATACACGGGTCGATCACTTTGCGGCAGAGATCGCTCAGAAGCAGCGCGTGAAGCAGATCAACCGAATTCTGAACAAGTTAGATCATCGCGAGCAACAGATTATCATTCGCCGATTCGGGTTGGACCACAACAACGAACCATTGACTTTGAAGGAAGTTGGTGCGGAGCTTGGTGTAAC
Source organism: Planctomycetaceae bacterium (assembly GCA_002862265.1). Lineage (GTDB taxonomy): Bacteria > Planctomycetota > Planctomycetia > Pirellulales > Pirellulaceae > Aureliella. The sequence goes on from PKCQ01000039.1 coordinate 3,933, forward strand.
TAAAGAACGGATACGGCAAATCGAGGCTCGTGCACTAACGAAGCTGCGTGAAGCGGCTTCGACCGAGGCGCTCGACGCTCCGGAGTAAAGCTAACTTAAAGTCTGGCAGTGATTGTAAGGCTGCATTTCGTTGGGGATGCAGCCTTCTTTGTTCGCCCAGCTGCAAAATTTTCGGGTCGCTTCGGCCTATGACGAGAAAACCTGCCCGAGGAGTTGACTGGCGGAACTAATAGCTGCCACTTCAATGCGAAGGATGTGGGGGCCCAAGGAAACGTTCTGCCATCCTTCGGAGTGAAGACGCATGCATTCATAGTCTGACAAACCTCCTTCGGGACCAATTAAGAAAATAGCCTCTGAATTGGGTTGCATCGAGAGCTGACTAATGGGTAATGGGCTTTCCCCGGAAAGTGCATATGGATGTGCAAAACTGCAAGTCGCGTTCTTTGAATCAGCTAAAATCTCGTCGATTTTCTTGGCCGACTGAATTTCCATCAAATGGTTGCGGCCGCATTGCTTGCACGACTCAATGACTCCGCGCCTCAGTCGCTCGAGGCTTTTTTCCCCCGCCTGGGCTACCTGCCTTTCACAGATCAGCGGTATCACGCTAGACACTCCCAATTGCGTCAGGCCATCAATCATCACTTTTTGACGGTCACCCTTGGGAAGAGCGACAGTGATATGTAGATCAAGTTTATCCTTCGAGGCATCGCTCTGGAGCTCGCCGAGTTCCAGCACAGTCGCGCGTTTGCTGATCTGCGTTATCTCTGCTGTCGCGAAGTTTCCCTGACCATCAAAAACCTCGACTGCCGCCCCGCTGGTAAGCCGAAGAACATTGCTAGCATGAATGTAATCTGCTTTGGATAATTCGCAAGTTGATGTGAGCTCGGGCAAATAAAAACGGGGAAGTGACATGAAGTGCATAACCTAACGAACTTGATCGGGTCAGACAGTTCGCTTTCAAGTTTAACGATTCGAAGCCCGATGGGTACCGAGGAGCAGAGTTCTTGTGCACAGGTATCGCGTCTTGCAACGGCAACACGAGCATTGATGACACGTGCATTCTATGCTGCCCCGAAAACAGATGTGGACTTTTGTAGTAGGAAACTACCTGTGACATATTGGCGATACTGGCAACTCAATGGCGCCCCATTTACAGGTGATATCAATCAACCATTTTTTCGCGGGGCGACAGTCGAAGAGGCCCTAGCGCGAATTGACTTCCTCGTCAGCAATCGCCGCAGTTTGGGAATTCTAATTGGCCCGAGTGGCGTCGGGAAATCTAGTATCCTACGTCATTGCGCGGCCAACCCGCCATCTTCAGAAGAAATCCCCAGTGTCCAATGCCTGAGGATTTCTGCATTGGGATTGCAAGGCGGTGAACTCGTCGCCCAACTTGCACGCCAGCTGCTTGGTCGCCCGGCGACACCTCACGCAGGCCCAGCGAACTGGCATGTCGTATGTGATTACTTCAACGCCACGCGTCGAGAAGGCGTTCAAACGGTTGTCTTCTTGGACGACGCAGAAAGTGCCAGCCAGTCAGCCCAATCCGACGTGAGCCGTTTGCTTTCGATGACCTTTCCACTCACTTTTGTCATTTCCGCCGAGCAACAGTTGGTCGGAGCGATCAACCCAATGCTACTGGACCGCACAGAGTTACAGATCGACTTGCCGGGTTGGGAAATTTCGCAGACAGCTGAATTCTTGGCATGGAGTAGTCAGCAAGCTGGCCGCCATCAGCCAATCTTCACGGATCGTGCGGTGGAAGCAATTCAGGAAGTAAGCCACGGGATTGCTCGTCGAATTGTGCAGATTGCCGACCTGGCCTTGGTGGCGGGCGCAGTTTCACAAGCGGATTGCGTGGACGCGGATTGCGTTCAGCAAGTCATCTGCGAGCTGCCTCGTACCGTTGCGGCATAAACCTGAGGCAGCATTCGCTCCATTTTCATCTAGTGGCACTTCCGAAGCTCGGAGCTTCGCCCCCGCAGAGGGGTTGGTGGGCAGGCCTCGGATCTAAGTTTTCTCGAAACGCTGTCTCCGCCAGAAATTCTCTGCGTATGGCAACGTAGTCGTAGGTCCATCTCCACCGTTAGAGACACGGGCCCGAGCTAGTATCGAAGGATAGATTGCGTGACACTACGATCAGGGAATCAATGAGGCGTTGAAACGCTCGCTGGGCCATTAAAGTGACTCGACGAAATGGCGAATTGCAGCGGCAGGTGAAGACCTCGTCCTCCGTATGTTGCTTGCAGACGAAGTTCAACCAACCAACTCGGTTTCTGGCTCAACCGAGTGTCAAAGTTATTTCGAGTCAGCGGAACATCCGGAAGCAACAACCTATCGCGGCGGGAGAAGCCTTCACGAGCTAGACCTTAAAACGCGTATGTTCAAATATCCCTGTAGCTTTTTAAGCTACTCGGATACTTTTGAGGTTGTGCCGGATCGGATGAGCGAATGCTTTCGAAGCCGTTTATCCGAGATCTTACTCTCAGAGCAAATCGTGAAGGGCCACGAAAATCTTGATGGCAGGACCCGGCAAACAATTGTCGAGCTACTAGCTGAAACCAAACCCGCTTACTTGAAAACCGAAAGATAGCTCCGGCACCTATCATGCGGGAAACAAGCCATCGTATGTGACTTGCCGCAAACTATGCGGCGCGGCTGAGCGGCAGTTCAAATCGCTGAGTATCAATCTGCCTGAGTTCTTCGCCAATGCGAGTGCACGCGAACACCATAGAGTCTGCATGGGCTAGGCGATTGAACCATGAGGCGATTTGGCTGATTTCCGGTTGCTCTGGATCTACATGGCCGTTGATGATAATCAAATCCGACGCGCCCATCTTGTGTGCTACTCGCGGCAAGGCGGACATAGGATCGCCTGGAATCAACGAAGCCTTAAAATGAAGCGAACCAGCAACCTGGTGAGCTTGCTTCAGAGAAAGATGTGGCAAGTCGTCGTTGGCGGCTTCAAACTCGTCGGTCCCGATGTAGCGAATAGCGCCGGTTCCTTCGGGCGTTTGCACGAGTTTTGCAATGCGACGCATCCGCCGGCAATTGCCAACCCCAACCTCCAGGATGGAGGAGACTTCATGACGGACCAAGTAACGAAAAAGATATCGCTCGGTTACTGGTTTACCAAGATGGGACCAATACAACTTCTGTAACCAGCTCAGCCGGTTCATAAACTTACCTCGGCATCCATTCCAAGTGTGAAAAACTGCGGCCCGCAGCGATCCCTCCGAGCCATTCCGATCGAGGTGCTTCCCTGCCCACGGATCGGACTACAAGCCAACGACGCCCCGTTCCGATCATCTGTGGAGTGTTCTTGTCGCCGGGTGAAAGCCATTCCTTGGCCTCTATGAAAACCAGAGCAGGGCGAATCCTTCGCATTGGAGCTGATCCATACTCCCCGAATCTCGTATTCTTGGCTGTCTCCTGACTGCCAATATTTCTTTCGGCGATCGGTCGCGATGAGTGCATCTCTCTTTTCGGCTTTGGCAGAGTTTTCCCGCGCCGCAAAGTCCGCCTAATCCACCCAGGCCGAATCACAGCTCTTGCTCCCGTTTGCCACGATTCTCTGCGGCTTAGATCAAGGCTTGGCGTGACGTATGCTTTGACAGCATTTCGCCGAGGAGACACGAAGTGAAAACTCAGTCAAAGTCGAAACAACTGCTTAGCGAAGGCTTGTTCGAAGTCTGCGAAGAACGCCTTGTGCTTTCCGCCCAGCCTTTAGTTGACTTGCTAATCTCTCCAAACAACTTTTTAGATTCGCAAGATTCTAATGAAATAGAGCCTCACATTGCCGGTGCACATGCTGCGAGCGGTTTGAATTCGGTCGTCGAGCGATTCGGTCTTAGCGGTCATGGGCAGACCGTGGCTGTCATCGATAGTGGCATCGCCTATGATCACTTAGCACTAGGGCAAGGGTACGGCCCAGGATATCGTGTCGTTGGCGGCTGGGACTTTGCCGAGAACGACGACCTGCCTTACGACGATGGACCTTCTGGCTTCCATGGTACGCATGTTGCGGGCATCATCGGTAGCGACAACCCGAGCAATCTCGGTGTTGCACCCGAAGTGGACTTGGTCGCGCTGCGCGTGTTCGATGACATGGGCCAAGGACAATTGGATTGGGTCGAGAATGCGCTGCGCTGGGTACATGATCATCGAAATGCGTTTGAGAATCCAATCACGACCGTCAACATCTCTGTCGGTGCGTTGGATGGCGGTCTAGCACTAACGACTCTACAGGACGAATTGCAACAGCTCTACCAAGACGGAATCATTGTCACGGCCTCAGCAGGCAATTCCTTTGCCGAACTTCAGAATACAGAGCTCAGCTATCCCGCGTCGAGTCAGTATGTGATTCCAGTTGCCAGTGTGGACGCATCAGGTCAGCTGAGCGATTTTAGTCAACGCAGTACGAATGTGCTAGCGGCTCCAGGCGAAGCAATCCGCAGTTCGGTGCCAGATCATGTTCTGGGGCGAGACGGTCGCATTGATGACTTCACGATAAGTAGCGGTACCAGTATGGCTTCTCCCTATGTTGCTGGTGCCACCGTTCTAGTCCGTCAAGCACTGGAAATGGTGGGAGCGGATGCAGATGTCGATGCGATCTGGCAGCAACTGCGGAATACCTCCGACACCATCTTCGACTCGATTACTGGTCAGAGCTATGACCGCTTGAGTCTTGAGGCTGCAATCGAATCAGTCCTACCAACCGATTCCGTTGGCGATAGCTTGGCCCGGGCAAAATGGGTTGACTTTGCGACTATACAGTCCGACGGGTCATTGGACACGTGGATCAATGACTTGCACGACCTAGACGTCTTTCGATTCACTGCTTCGCAAAGCGGCTCTTTGGATCTGACCGCGACAAGCCAGTGGAATGATTCGCTGGCTTGGTCAATTTCGCAGAATGGCAGACTCGTTGGCTCGGGAGATCTGACGGCGAGCGAGACTCTTCAGCTAGTTGCGGGACAAGAGTATGAACTTGCCGTTTCTTCGAAAAGCGAGGACATTGGGCCTGGCAGTTTGAATTTTGCATTCACCGCAGACTCCAACTCCAGATCTGGTGGTCCTGCCAGCGACGCCGCCCAGGACCTCGGTTCGGTGGCGTTCCTAGACACGAGCAGCTTGACGAGTGCAACACTGTCAGCAACTTCAGCAAACGACGGACTGTTCTCCCTTCTCTATTCCAACACTGGCGTAGCCAGCTGGCAAGAAGGACTGACCGCATCACTAGGCAACACCCAATTCTCCACGCAACACTGGCAAGACGGCGGACTTCGCCTCGACTTGCCGGTCGTCGCTGGCCAATCTATCGCGATTCAGTTGCCGGAAGGGTCGCTTAACTCTGGGCACCTCACCATAGCGAATCTCGTCCAGCAGAAAGGAAGCAGCTTGCTCGTTGGCGGGACGGGTGAGCAAGACAA